>NZ_JACJPT010000022.1:0-61478 GCF_014696195.1 Sphaerospermopsis sp. FACHB-1094
GCGTCTGGCTAAGGCGTGAAAGTCTACTGAGGGATAACTGCTCCCATGCTCCCGTTGAAGTAGAAAGTAAAGTCTAGTTTTGTCTAGGTTTTATATAGCAGTAAAATAACCAACCATAACTGACAACTAAAAAATTTTTTCATTACCCTCTACACAAATCGGTTTTCACAGTTATAATGAATTAGTTACACTACGACGTTGGTGACTGCCCTCAAGTTTTTTGATCTATGTCTTTAACGAAAAGGGAACCAATTCGTTCTTGTGGCAGTAAACCGAGCTTGCACTCGGAAACTTTAAACAAGCAACACCCGTTCCCACCTGGTTTACCCAGGTCATAAACTTAGGTAAAACGGCGTTGTGGTGAACTTCAAAAGTTTTTAAAAACTAAAAACATTTCCGATCCCCAACTTATTCAAGAAGTCGGGGATCTTATTATTTATTATTATCATAACGGGCAAGATGCCCGTACCACAAGATTTTTACCACAAGATTTTTATTTTACTCACCTGCTGGGTTTTTTCTTTCTGCTATTCTCAACTTAGCAGAACGAGAACGCGGGTTATTTTTTATTTCCTCTTCTGTTGCAATAATTGGTTTTTTAGTTAAAACTCTTAATAGCTCTGAGTTTCTTAAACCGTGTTTGACTATTCTATCTTCTAAACTGTGAAAACTGATAATCGCACTTTTACCACCAGTAACCAGCGCGTGAGGTGCTTTTTCTATCAAAGTTTCCAATACTTTTAACTCATCATTAACCGCAATTCTTAAAGATTGAAAAACGCGAGTTGCAGGATGTATTCTTCCATGTCGATATTTAGGAGGAACAGAATAAAAAATTGCATCTGCTAATTCTGTAGTAGTTTGAAAAGGACGCTTTTCGATAATTCTCTTCGCTATTTTCCTAGAAAGTCTTTCTTCACCATATTTAAAAAATATATCCGCTAATTCTTGTTCATCCCATTCATTAATTATATCAGCAGCAGTTAAAGACTGTTGTTGATTCATTCGCATATCTAAATTAGCAGTATTTCTAAAACTAAAACCCCTTTCTGGGTTATCCAAATGATAGGAACTCACACCCAAATCTGCTAAAATGCCATCATAAGTATTTGCAGGAAATTGAAAATTAGCAAAATTGCTATGAATAAAATTCACCCTATTTCCAAACTCTGCTAAATTCTCCTGTGCAGCTTTTAAAGCATCCAAATCTTGATCAACTGCGGTAATTTTTGTGTTTTCAGCACTTTCTAATATTAACCGACTGTGGCCACCACCACCGACAGTTAAATCTAAATAATTTCCACCTGGTTGAATATTTAAACCTGTAATTACTTCCTGACTTAAAACAGGAATATGGGAAAATGTAAATTCATCTAAATCTATGGAGGTTTGTAAATCTGATGTATTCATTAATTTATTAAAGTGATGATTATTATTTGACGTAAAATCATTAATAATTAAACGCAGATAATTTAATTCTCCTAAGAAGCCAGTTTAGTGTTAATAAAACTAAAAATCCTTTCTAATTCTAATAAACCAGCTAACTCTGCTTTTTCATCAGAATTGAGCAAATTTTCTTTATTCTTTTCTAAAAGTTCTTCTAAACGAAGTTGTAATTCTTCAGTAAAAGAAAAAGGACGAAATTGATCTGCAAGATTCAGGTTTATTCCATTGGGTAGCCAAGATGAAGGATTTTTCATTAATTCTTGCATAAATTATGTCCCACCTTGATGTTTTTATTTCGCGTAGGCAGATTTGTTTTGATTGACAATCTCATTCTAACGTAAAACTACCGTATTTATCAATAATTTTATCAACATCTTCCATAATCTTAATAGTCTCCGACATGATAGTTAGTAGGGTGCGTTAGTGATAACGTAACGCACCAACTTGAGTTATAAAAATTTTCTGAATAAACCCATCAAATTGTATCACCACCTGATTTATTCATCCAATGTCTATTTATTATTTTGCTTTGTAATTGCTTGTTTTACCGCCTCGATATCTAACTCAAGTATACGCGCAATTTGTTCTAGATTTAGCCCCTCATTTAACAGTTTAGGAATAGTTTTTAACTTAGTTTCCAACTCTGTTTCTTCTTTTACTTCTTGATAAAATCGGGTTTGTTGCCATTCTGTTAATCCAAACATTGCTTCTAACTCCTGACGACTATAGGATGAGAATTTGTAAACTAACATTCTTTCTACTAATTCTAAAAGATTTCGACCCTTGGCCGCATCTGCTTTATTCACTTGGTTGATCAAAGTTTTTGCTCATATCTTGTTGTTATGTTAACTCTCATTCTAACGGAAAACCCCCATAATTTGCAATAATTTTATCAATATCTCCCATAATCTGAATAGTCTCCGATATAATAGAAATAATATTTTGATAATGAGTCAAATCATCAAAATTTAACTCTCTTCCCTTCCTATCTTTTAACCACTTTTGACAAACTTGATAACCACCTATATAAAAATTCCAGATTTGCGGAGGAACTTGATCAAAATACTGTTCAGAGTTTATCCAAACTTGTTGATGATTTTCATTATATTTAACCTGTTCCACAATATTAGAACCCGCAATAGGATAAGTGGAAATTTCCTTTCCTGTTACTTTCATTAAATGAAATTGTACTAATTTATCACCCTTTGCTACCAACTCCCAAAAAAGCGCAAGATTAGAAGTTAAAGGAAGACGGGGAAAATCAATCTTTAAAAATTCAGCGTAGCGTTGACGGTAAGTAGGAGAATGAAAAACAGCGTAAATATAATTAAAAATATCCTCTGGTCCAAAGGTTTGTTTTTGATTCCCTTTTCCATCAACAATAAATTCTAATCCTAATTTTTGGGAAAATTCTGTAATAAATTCTGGGGATAAATTTGGTTTACGATTCATCCCCATATCTTTTTCAGCTTGAGTTTCTGGATAGATATAAAGAGGGAAAACGAAACCATTATTTGAGGTTTTAGGAGACATACAAATTACTTCAACAATATTTTGAGTTATTTGTATATGTTGAAAAAATTCTCCTTTAGTCATGCGAGATGTGATAAAAGCTCTATTTTCTCCAGATATTAAATGACGCATAACCTGATTACGAGGCATACAATGAAAACCTCTGGATTTTCCCGTATAGTAAGTATATCTAATATCAAAAGGAAACTTCTTCAAAGCAGGACGATAACTATGCTCAGTAGCATTTTGAGATTGATAAACCTGACTAACTTCTTGAATATAAACCTGTAAATAATTCATAACAAAAACTCTTGCTTCTCTCTCTGCGACTCTGCGCCTCTGCGTGAGCCATAAAAATTAATTAGCCCAACGATAAAATAAATATATCTCAAACCCAGCAAAACCACCCAAACCTTAATAAAACTTAGATATAAACAACACCACCCGTCAAAAATTCCCCCCACCCCACAACCAAAGAGAAAATAAAAAAACCAGACTCACAATCCCTTGAATCGCCAGATCCCTATAATAATTGAAGAAGCAAGACAAAATAAAACATCAAGTACAACTCCAAACCTGCTATCCTGACAAGCTGAAAATTAGCAGATGCAGTAAATTGTATCTGGTTAGCATCTTGGCGGTTCAATACAAACTGTTGACAACGGGAGAACACCAAAATCTATGAGCAGAATAGAAACCCGCACTGAACCAATGGTGCTAAACATGGGTCCTCACCACCCTTCAATGCACGGGGTTCTGAGATTAATTATGACCTTAGACGGTGAAGATGTCGTTGACTGTGAACCAGTCATTGGTTATCTACACCGGGGGATGGAAAAAATAGCTGAAAACCGTTCCACCGTTATGTATGTTCCCTATGTTAGCCGTTGGGACTACGCAGCGGGGATGTTTAACGAAGCGGTGACAGTCAATGCACCAGAAAAATTAGCAGGTATTACAGTTCCCAAACGCGCTAGTTACATCCGTGTAATTATGCTGGAACTAAACCGCATCGCTAACCACCTATTATGGTTTGGTCCCTTCCTTGCAGACGTAGGCGCTCAAACTCCCTTCTTCTACCAGTTCCGGGAACGGGAAATGATTTATGACCTGTGGGAAGCGGCTACAGGTTATCGCATGGTAAATAACAACTATTTCCGTGTGGGTGGTGTAGCTGTTGATTTACCCTATGGTTGGGTAGATAAGTGTGAAGAGTTCTGTGACTACTTCCTCCCCAAAGTTGACGAATATGAACGCTTAGTTACCAATAACCCTATTTTCCGCCGTCGTATCGAAGGTATTGGGACTATTACCCGTGAAGAAGCAATTAACTGGGGTCTTTCTGGTCCAATGTTACGCGGTTCTGGGGTGAAGTGGGACTTGCGGAAGGTTGACCATTATGAATGTTACGACGATTTCGACTGGGATGTACAGTGGGAAACCACAGGTGATTGTCTCGCTCGTTACATGGTGCGGATGCGGGAAATGCGGGAATCTGTGAAAATCATCAAACAAGCTATCAAAGGTTTACCCGGTGGTCCCTATGAAAACCTGGAAGCTAAACGAATGATGGCTGGTCCAAAGTCAGAATGGGATGCGTTTGATTATCAGTATGTTGCTAAAAAAGTTGCTCCCACCTTCAAAATTCCCTCTGGTGAAATTTACTCCCGTGTAGAAAGCGGTAAAGGTGAACTGGGAATTTATTTGGTAGGTGATAATAATGTCTTCCCCTGGCGGTGGAAAATTCGCCCCGCAGACTTCAATAACCTGCAAATTCTCCCCTCTTTGTTACGTGGTGTGAAGGTAGCAGATGTTGTGGTTATTCTCGGTAGTATTGACGTAATTATGGGTTCTGTGGATAGATAAGCTTTCCCATTACGTCATAGATAGTTTGATATTTATTTTATATATAGAGGTGTGTTTTATTGCATCTCTATATTTTTTTATCTCTATTTTCTTATCTCTAAATATTAAGAAATTTAAAGTTTTACAAAAAAAAATAACTTAACATTTCAAATAATGAAAAAATGTTTTGTTTCTTAATAAATTTTCATTTTTCAACAAAAATATTTGTTAATTTTAATGTTTTGCAAAAAAATATCTAAGTAGGAGAATTTATGATTATAAAAATTCTTGAATTTGTAAATTAATTATTTTCTCTCAACTTGCTGATAAGCTACTATATAAATCAACACAATTTTTATGTAGTTTTTACCTGAAACCTGTGCAAATTCATTCTCAAGCTCAATTTGAAAGTATTCAAAATCAACATCAGCACCAACAACATATTGAAAAAGGTTTACAAACTCTACTGGATCGTCTGATAAAAAAGATTAATCGAGATAATTTAATCCGCAAAACCATACATCAAATTAGAGAAGCTTTACAGGTTGACCGCGTAGTTATTTATTACTTCTACGAGCAATGGCACGGTCAAGTAACATTTGAATCTTTAATTTCAAAAAAATTATCAATTTTAGGTTCAAAGGGAGCAGATAATTGCTTTAATAATGAATATGCGACCTTGTATTTAAATGGAAGAATAAGAGCGATCGCTGATATTGAATTAGAACCTATTCATCCTTGTCATCAAGATTTTCTGCGTAGTATCCAAGTACGTGCTAACTTAGTTGTACCAATTGTTATCCCTAGAGGTTTATGGGGTTTGCTGGTAGCTCATCAATGCCATAATTCTCGTTTATGGTCAAAAGCAGATATTGAAATTATGCAAAAAGGGGCGCAAACTTTAGCAACAAACTCTAAGATTTTAGAGAGTTAAAGAAAGTTAAATTTTTGATTTTTTATGGATTCTAACCCCGCATTATATCAAACTATAGCCAGTCACATTCTCACCAGTCCCCAAAAACGCATTACCTTTGCTGAGTACATGGACATGGTGTTATATCACCCAGACCAAGGCTATTATTCCAGTAATGCAGTTAACATAGGTTTTCAAGGTGGTGATTTTTTTACCTCATCAAGTTTATGTGATGATTTTGGTGAATTACTGGCTGTTCAATTTTACCAAATGTGGGAAAATTTAGATAGACCAAAATCTTTTGATCTGGTAGAAATGGGAGCAGGAATAGGTGTTTTAGCTTCCCAAATTCTCAATTATCTAAAAATTAATTATTCAGACTTTTTTGATGTCATAGAATATATTATTATTGAGAAATCACCCAGTTTAAGACAGGAACAACAACAAAAATTACAGGAATTTTCTGTGCGCTGGTTAAACTTAGAAGAAATCACACCTAACTCAATCATAGGTTGCTTTTTTTCTAATGAATTAATTGATGCTTTTCCTGTGCATCAGTTCACCATAGCAGAGGGAAAACTGCAAGAAATTTATGTAACTACATCCCAAGACCTAACCCCCCAACCGCCTTCCCTACAAGAGAAGGGGGATAACAATAATTTCCCTCATCTTGTAGGAGAGGGGTTAGGGAAAAAGTCAAATATTGAATTTATCGAAGTTGTTGGGGAAGCATCCACACCGCAGTTAGCAGAATATTTGCAGTTAGTGGGGATTGATATCAGCCAAAATGCTTATGAAGAAGGTTATCGCAGTGAAATTAATTTAGCCGCTTTGGACTGGTTGAGTATAGTGGCTGACTGCTTGCAGCGCGGGTATGTGCTAACAATTGATTATGGCTACCCTGCAAGTCGTTATTATCATCCCAGGCGATCGCAAGGAACTCTACAGTGCTACTACCAACATCGACATCATAATAACCCATACATCAACATCGGAAAACAAGATATCACCGCCCATGTTGACTTTACAGCTTTAGAAAAATGGGGAAAAAGATGCGGTTTAAATCAAGTGGGTTGGACACAACAAGGTTTATTTTTGATGGCTTTAGGTTTAGGAGAAAGAATAGCTGCCCTTTCCTATCAACAACAATCCATATCACAACTACTCAAACGCCGGGAAGCACTACACCAACTCATCTCCCCAGAAGGACTAGGTAACTTTGGGGTTCTCGTGCAAAGCAAAGGATTGACAGAAACAGAAACTAGGCGATCGCTCCAAGGACTAACTATACCAGAGTAGAGGGGATTGGTGATTCAATTTTGGATTTTGGATTTTGGATTTTGGATTGTTTTTCTTAACTCCAATCTAAAATCTAAAATCTAAAATTATCCTGACTCCTGACATTAAAACTATATTTGGTGAATCCTGATATCCGTCTTTCTTGGACTAGGATAACAGTGATTACTTCAAGTTAAAAACCTTGGCAAAGAAACAACTATGAATACTCATGATCTGATTGTCTTAGTAACCCTACTTAGCCCCGGCATCCTACTATCAGTTGTCATTATGGCAACTTTCGCAGCCGGAGGCTAATTTCTGGGGATTGGTGATTGGTGACTGGGGACTGGGGACTGGGGATTGGTGACTGGTGACTGGTGACTGGGGACTGGGGACTGGGGACTGGGAAGATAAATAACCCAATTACCAATTACCAATTACCAATTACCAATTACCAATTACCAATTACCAATTACCAATCACCAATTACCAATCACCAATTCCCTTTTTACTTACGATTTACCAAAGGAACGTGAAACATGAAGGTGGCATTTCTGGGAACTGGATTGATGGGACTACCGATGGCTCAAAGGTTATTAGCTGCCAATATAGAGCTAATTGCCTACAACCGCACCCCAGAAAAATTAGCACCATTACAAGCAGCAGGGGCAGCAATTGCCACAAAACCCCGTGAAGCAATTCGTTCTGCTGACTGTATAATTCTTATGCTATCTAACGCCGCAGCTATTTATCATGTCTTGCTCACAGATACTTCTTGGCATACTTTATCAGGACGCAGCATCATTCAAATGGGGACAACTACTCCCCAAGAAAGCCAAGAAATCAGAAATGCGGTAGTTGCGGCTGGTGGTGAATACATAGAAGCGCCTGTACTCGGTAGTATCCCAGAAGCGGAAACTGGCAAATTAATTGTCATGGTGGGTGGTGAAGAAGAACAATATCAACGCCATGTCAAATTACTATCAAATTTTGGACCCGATCCTGTATACATTGGACCTGTAGGATCAGCAGCATCCCTGACTTTAGCACTCAATCAACTCATTGCTTCCCTCACTACTAGCTTTGCCCTGAGTCTGGCTTTTGTCCAGTTGCAAGGCATTGATGTAGAATTATTTATGCGAGTCCTGCGGGACAGTAAACTTTATGCGCCTATCTTTGATCAAAATCTAAACCGGATGTTAGATGGCAATTATTCCAAAGCCAACTTACCCACCAAACAATTGATCAAAGAAATAGATTTATTTATCTCTGAAGCTAAATCCCTTGGTTTGAATCTCAGCAGTATTGAGGGTGTAAAACACATCTTACAGTCAGCAATGAAAATGTCCTATCCAGAAGATGATTATTCTTCTGTTTTCCCCGCTATTCGAGAATGGGGTGAAGCCAGCGGAGAGTAGGGGACAGGTGACAGGTGACAGGTGACAGGTGACAGGGTTAAGATGAATAACCCAATTACCAATTACCAATTACCAATTACCAATTACCAATCACCAATCACCTTAAAATGGAATGTCGTCTGGATCGGGTTCTGCTTCTGTCGTGGGTTGATAGGATGGAGGTTGAGAACTTACAGGTTGATAGGTAGGCTCTGGGGTGGTTGGTTGGGGTGCGGGATTTGTAAATGTTGTAGTTGGAGTTTGTGCAGGTCTGCTTGATTGATGATTGACAATCTCTAGGGGACGTTGTGCTGCTGGTTGATCCGTTGGTACACCTTTGCTTAAAGCATGAATCCGTTGTACTGTCAACTCAGCACGTTTTTCTTTAAATCCTTCGGGACGCTCAAAAGTATTCATCCCTAAGCGTCCTTCGATGATCACGCGATCGCCTGGATGATAATTTTGATGAATGTCTTTGGCTAAGTTACCCCAACTTACCACTTTTAACGGATGTGAGGGATCATCTGGCCGCAACCCCGCTACATGAACTATCATTTCTGTGATTTCCAAACCGTCGGGTGTGTGTCGCAGTTGGGGAGCATCATAAATTTCTGCCATTAAAATACAACTGTTCATAGTATTTCCTCCTATTAACTCAAACTTTACAATATTCGGGAAATTAATGATCTCAATTTAGCTTAACAGCCAAATTACACATAGCAGAAGTCAGGAGTCAGGAAAACCCTCTTTTAATGGGAGTTTCATGAATGCCTTATGCCAGACTGGGCTAACGATTGAGGCCAGAACAGACTTGAGAGGTGCTAATTTAAGTAAGGCAAATTTGTTCAAAGCAGAAATGAGTAGCACAAATATCATGGGTGCAAATTTGCGTGAAGCTGTAATGCCTGATGGCACAGTTCAATATTAGGTGACTGGTGACTGGTGACTGGTGACTGGGGAAGAAAATTTTAGATTTTAGATTTTAGATTTTAGATTTTAGATTGGAGATCACAAAAACAATCCAAAATCCAAAATCCAAAATCCAAAATAAAAAACTCCTGCCTCCTGAATATTACTCCCCAGTAATAGAAAGTTCACTTACCCAAACTCTAGGACAAACTCCCCCTGGTGTTAATTCCGCTTCCTTCTCTACATAAACAATAGATTTTAACAACTCCAGAAAATCACCTGCTACCGTTGCTGACTCTATACTAATTTTTTCACCTTTATTCACTAACCAACCATCAAAAGGCAAAGAAAACGAACCTTGTAAAGCTTTAACACCTGCATGGAGAGCTTGTAAATCATCAATTAAAATCACATTTTCCGCAGTTTCTAAACTTAATTCTTTTTCTGGTGTACCAGCGCCAAAAACATGATAAAAATTGGGACCAATGCTCACCTTTGCACCAATACTAGCATTACCTGTAGGTTGGGCATTTAACCGTTTTGCAGTTCCCGCACTATGTAAAAAGCTGGTTAACACACCTTTTTCTATTAACTTTACTTGACGGGTTGGTGTACCTTCACCATCAAAACTTTCTGCACCCACATTGGCAGGATGTAAAGCATCATCATAAACTGAAAGTAAAGGTGAAGCAATTTCTTTACCGATATCTTCAGTTGTGGATAAACTTTGATTATCCAGAATATTTTGGGCATTAAATAAATTAGAAAATGCACCCAATAAACTCAAGAAAGCTTCCGCAGAAAAAACCACTTGATATTTACCAGTTTTGATTTTTTCATAATGCAAATGACTGATAGTTTTATCTGCTGTTTCTTTGATACAACCAGCAATATCTAAATCAGCTAAATTCTCCTTAACTCGATATGCTCCTGCACTGCGGGGTTTTTTCCCTTCTTCCTCGGTTTTACTATACAGATAAACTGAAGCCAAAGAATGAGATTCCGTTCTTAAAGCACCATCACTATTAAGATAAAAACGGTCAATATCTCTTTGTGCTAAACCATTATAAGGCACTCCTGTAATGGCAGGATGAGCAGCTAAAAGTTCTTTTTCTGCTACTAATAGTTTTTCAATTAGTTCAGAAACAGGTGCTTGGGGTGCTTTGTCTTTAGGAGTGTATTCAATGGGAATTGTTGCTTGTGGACTAAAATCAGGAACGTTTTCTTTCACTCCAAAAAAACTTGCTTCGTAGGCAGTTTGTAAAGCTAATTCTAATCCTTTGGGATCTACATCTGTGGTACTGGTGACACCCATTGTATTTTCTTCATTCCAAACTCGAACTGTGACACCAGAACGGTTGGAAGCTTTTACTTGTTTGGGTTCTCCTTGGTCAACTTGCACGCTGGTATCGTCTACAGTTGAACCGTAAATGTCAAATTTTTTAATGCCTAGTTTTTGGGCGTTTTCTTGGGCGTATTTAGCGATTTCTTGAATGTTAGACATGATGCAATTTTGGATTTTAGATTTTGGATTTTTGAACGCAGATGAACGCAGATAAACGCAGATGATATGGTTTATCTGTTTTCATCGAAATGACTTTTATTTGTTGTTTTATCTGCCGCCGACGGTGATGGAATCAACTTTAATATGTGGTTGTCCTACTGTGGTGTAAATGCTGCCACTAACAGAACCACAAAAACCAGGTGCTAGTTCTAAATCTTTAGAACATAAGGAAATTTTGTTCATGATTTCTTTTGCTTCACCGATGAGGGTAGCACCTTTTAATGGTTTGGTAATTTTGCCATTTTCTATTAAATAAGCTTCGTCAACGCTAAAGTTAAATTGACCGGTTGCGCCTACACTTCCACCACCCATTTTTTTACAGTAAATACCTTTATCAATGGAAGCAAATAAATCTTCGTTGCTGTATTCGCCGGTATCAATATATGTGTTTCTCATGCGACTTGCAGCAGCAAATGTGTAATTTTGACGGCGACCACTGCCTGTTCTGGGGTGTCCAGTTCTTACTGAACCGGTTCTGTCAGCTAGGAAGTTTTTGAGAACGCCTTTTTCTATTAATAATGTTCTTTGGGCGGGCATTCCTTCGTCATCCATATCAATTGTGCCGAAGGCGTTGTCTGAGCGTCCTTCATCCCAGGCTGTTAAACTTTCATGGGCGATTTTTTCGCCTTTTTTATCTGCAAATGGTGTGGTTTTGCGTTCTATTTGGGTGGTTTCTAATAGGTGTCCGCAAGCTTCATGGAATATTACTCCCCCAAAATGATTGGCCATGATAATGGGGTAATTTCCTGATTCTACGTAATCTGCATATAGCATTTTACCCGCAGATTCGGCAATTTGTTCGGAAGCTTGTTGATAATCCCAGGTTTTCAGGAAGTTGGGGTCACTGGTGTTTCCTGAACGTTCACCGATGGAAGCACGGTTGGCACCATCAGCGCACAGAAGATTAAAGCCGACTGACTGGGTGAGGCGAATATCACGGGCAAATGTGCCATCACTGGCAGCAATTAATACTTCTTGCCAGTCACGGAAGTAAGTAGCGCGGCGAGACTGAACGTGGGTAGCTTTTTTGTTGAGTTGGGTAGTACCATCAAGAAGGATTTCTCCCATTTCGCGGATGGAACTGCATAAGGGGAGCCAGCCATCTTTACCGCGTTTGGTGGCGTAGTCTCTCAATAATTCTAGGTTGATTTCGGGGATGAAAGCAGTTGGTCCTGGCAGTTGTAATCCCAGGATGGAAAGACCTTTTTCTAAGGCTGCTTTTAGTCCAGCAAATGTCAGGTTATTGGTGCTAACGTAACAGTCGGCTTTGCCTCGAAATACTCTCACTCCTGCACCACTGGCTAAACTGGGTGAGATGCTGGTGATGGTATCGTCTTCTGCTAAACAACTAATGTAGTTACGACGTTCTAAGAAAAATTCTACAAAATCTGCACCAGCAGCGCGTCCTAGTCCCAAAAGGGTGGCCAGGGGCGCTTCCCAGGTGTCGTCGAAGCGTTCTGTTGTTGATGAATACTGTAAACTGGGGAGTTGATTGGAAAGAAGTAGGGTATTTGTAAGCATGAATGGCCTCGTCTGCTGGCTTTTTGACTGAAAATATCCTGGTGTGTTTAGTCTAACAAATCCATCAAAGTCACTGTGGGCATTTAGGCTGTAGAGGTTTCCTCACTTTATTATCTTGGTTTTTTTTCTCACGCAGAGGCGCAGAGTCGCAGAGAGGTATAAGTAAGAGGTATAAGTAATTTGTATGGGATTTGGGAAAAAAAAGATTTCTATCAATAAGGGTGGGTGTTTTCTCAAGATTATTGAGAATGATGTCAATAATTTAACGAGTTTTGGTAATTTCAGCTAGGGGGTTGACAGTTGTTCTGAGTTTTGCTATATTTTTATTATATCTAGAAATCTGTCCGCGCCATATATAACAGGTTTTAGATAACAGGTTTTGAAGTGTTGAAGTTAAGATTCGCAGGATTTAAGAATTTGCATACTGGAATTTTCTGTAATTTTCTATAGTTTGATGAGAATTTGGTAAGATGAGAGAATAAATTAGGATTTTGGTTTTTTGATGGTTTGAGGTTAGAAGCGATGACTCAGGAATTGATAGACCTCAGAAATAATATTTTACAAGGACGTTACGCAGAAGCTTTAGAAATTGTAGATGAATTGGCAGGAATGAGTAAACAAGCTATTCTGCGAAATATCCAATCTTATTTAAAAATTTTATTGATTCATTTGATTAAAAATCAAGTGGAACAGAGATTAACTGCATCTTGGGTTGCTTCTATTACGGTAAATTTTTGGCATTGTCAAGTCTTAAAACAAAAAAAATCACAAAAATCCTGAAAATGGGGATTTTGAGATTTCATGCAGTGGGAAAAAGAGCGATCGCCAAATTATAAATCATCAAAATTACTGTAAATTCTGTGAATCCTGTAATCCTGGATATCCTGATTTTGACCATTTGATCACATTTATATCACTGCTAAATTTTCAATGCTTTTTCTGCTTGGAAATGCAGCAACAACCCATATTCCAAACCTTCTACTACAGCTTGATAAGAAGCTTCTAAAATATTAGCAGAAACTCCGATAGTTGTCCAGCGTTGTTGACCATTTCCCGACTCAACCAAAGCGCGTGTTTTTGCAGATGTTCCTCTATTTCCGTTGAGTATTCTTACCTTATAATCAGTCAATTCAAAATCGGCAATTTGTGGATAAAAATTCATCAAAGCTTTGCGTAAAGCAGCATCCAAAGCTGCAACAGGACCATTACCTTCTGCTGCTTCCAGAATATTTTGACCATTCACAGCTACTTTAATTGTAGCTAAAGAATTGGTGCTTTTTTTCCCTTCCACCAAATCACAATTAACATGAAAACCTTGAACTTCAAAAAACTCCTGTCTTAGTCCTAAAGCTGTATACATTAATAGAGCAAAACTAGCTTCCGCAGCTTCAAATTGATAACCTTCACTTTCCAAGTCTTTCATGCGTTGAAGAATGTGTTTAGTTTGGGGATCGTTTTTATCTAATTCTATTCCCAAAGTTCGAGCTTTAGCTAAAACATTGCTTAAACCAGACTGTTCAGAAATGACAATGCGACGACGATTTCCTACCTGTTCAGGTGTAATATGTTCATAAGTTAAAGGATTACGTTCCACCGCAGAAACATGAATCCCTCCTTTGTGAGCAAAAGCTGAACGTCCTACATAGGGTGCATGATCATCAGGTGCGAGATTGACAACTTCACTAACAAAACGACTGGTTTCTGTAAGTTGATGTAGCTGGTGTTCACTGATACAGCTATAACCAAGTTTTAGCTGTAAATTAGGAATCAGAGAACACAGGTTAGCATTACCGCAGCGTTCACCATAACCATTTATAGTCCCTTGTACCATTTTTGCACCTGCCATCACTGCTGCTATAGCATTAGCAACTGCCATTTCCGAATCATTATGAGTATGTATTCCTATGTGGGGGATTGGTGATTGGTGATTGGTGATTGGTGATTGGGTAAGAGTTTTTTCTGTATTTCCTATTTCCCTGACGACAACTGAGACAATTTGAGAAACTTCATGGGGTAAAGTTCCGCCATTGGTATCACATAAAACTAACCATTCCGCCCCTGCTTTTGCTGCTGTTTTGATTGTTTGTAAAGCATAATGAGGATTTTGCTTATAACCATCAAACCAATGTTCAGCATCATAAATTATACGCCGTCCTTGAGAGATTAAATACTCAATCGTGTCGCGGATCATGGCTAAATTTTCATCCAGACTGGTCTTGAGTCCTTCTATAACGTGCAAATCCCAAGATTTTCCAAAAATTGTCACCCAGCGTGTACCAGCCGCCAAAATCGCTTGTAACATGGGTTCATCACTGGCTTGGGTATGAGGACGACGGGTGGAACAGAAGGGAACTATTTCCGCTTGTTTGAGGGGGTTTTCTTGGAGTTGCCAGAAAAACTGGACATCTTTAGGATTCGCCCCTGGCCAACCACCTTCAATAAATGGTATACCTAGTTGATCTAGTCTGTGGGCAATGCGTAATTTATCTTCTATAGACACTGATAAACCTTCCCGTTGAGTACCATCACGGAGAGTAGTGTCATATAACGAAATTTGAGGAGAGGTAGTTTTGCTCATAAGTTGTGATTGGTGATTGGTGATTGGTAATTGGTAATTGGTGATTGGTAATTGGTGATTGGTAATTGGTAAATTTATTTCTGTCACCTGTCACCTGTCACCTGTCACCTGCTGTAATTTAGTTTGGTAATTTAAATATGCCGAAAGTTGTAGCTCAAGGTAAATTAATTGAGTGTGAAAACAAAGCCAATTTAAGAAAAGTGCTGCTAAAAAATGGTGTTGACCTCCATAACGGTGGTTCTCAGGTAATAAACTGTCGGGGTATTGGCAGTTGTGGTACTTGTGCGGTTAAGGTAGAAGGCGAAGTGTCCGCAGCAAATTGGCGTGATCGAACGCGGCGATCGCTTCCTCCCCATTCTCTTACATCTGATTTGCGTTTAGCTTGTCAAACTCAGGTTTTAGGAGATGTGAAAGTTACAAAATTTGATGGTTTTTGGGGTCAAGGTTCTCAGATAGTTTGGACACCAGAAGGTTAAAAAGGAGACAAAACAAGATGGGTAGATGGACTCCCTTAATTTTAATGGCTGGAGGCGTGGCAATTTTACTAGGTACGTTACTTGGTATTAATTTTCCGATGGGTGGACAACAAACTGCTAATGTTCCTCCTGGAAGGAGAGAGTCTAGTGTCTTGCCAGCCAATATTAATGTTAATAGCACTGCCAGTAGGGATGATTCAACCGCTGCTAACAGAAATAACACTGAAACCTCCAACACTAACAGAAATGATTTTTCTGATGATACTCGCCGCACCAGTGTAGCTCAAAGTAATGCCAATACTACGCCTACAGGTTCTGGTGATAGTACACAAGGCTCAAATAATACTGATACTGATACTTCTACTTCTGCAACAGATACTAGCTCAAATTCAGGTACTATCGATCAAGATAAACAACCTATTCGCGCTTTATGGTAATGGGGATTGGTGATTGGTGACTGGGGACTGGGGACTGGGGACTGGGTAAAAACAACTATCAACTATCAACTATCACCAATCACCAATTAATAATCCTGATAGGTTATTAGTTATGTACTAATGACTAATAACTATTGACTGATGACTAGCGACGTTTTAATTATTGGTGGTGGCATTATCGGGTTGGCTTGCGCTGTTGAGTTAAAGTTGCGGGATGCAAATGTTACTGTCGTTTGCCGTGATTTTACTGCCGCAGCCAGCCATGCAGCCGCAGGAATGTTAGCCCCTGATGCGGAAAATATCGCCGATGCTGCTATGCTTGATTTGTGTCGGCGATCGCTCTCTTTATATCCTGACTGGATTAGTAAATTAGAAGAGTTAACAGCCAAAAAAGATTTAAACAATACAGGTTATTGGCCTTGTGGCATCCTCGCCCCAGTATATCAGGAGGCAGGGGAGAAAAAGGAATTTATTCCCAATCACCAATCACCAGCTTATTGGTTAGATAAAGCAGCTATTCATGAATATCAACCGGGGTTAGGCGCTGATGTGGTTGGTGGTTGGTGGTATCCTGAAAATGGCCAGGTTGATAATCAAACTTTGGTGAAGGTGTTGCGGACTGCGGCTGAGTCTTTGGGTGTATCATTCAAAGATGGTGTGACAGTTGAGGCGATCGCCCAGCAACAAGGGCAAGTTATCGGTATCCAAACTAACATAGGTTTTCTTAGGGCTGACCATTATCTTTTAGCTGCTGGTGCTTGGTCTAATCAATTATTACCTTTAACAGTGCATCCCCGCAAAGGTCAAATGTTGCGGTTGCGA
Organism: Sphaerospermopsis sp. FACHB-1094; assembly: GCF_014696195.1. Classification (NCBI taxonomy): domain Bacteria; kingdom Bacillati; phylum Cyanobacteriota; class Cyanophyceae; order Nostocales; family Aphanizomenonaceae; genus Sphaerospermopsis; species Sphaerospermopsis sp. FACHB-1094. Next base: position 16,699 of record NZ_JACJPT010000022.1, read on the forward strand.
GTACCGGAATTTGTGACAGAATTACCTTTAACAAGGGTTTTATTTGGTAAAAATATTTACATTGTTCCCCGTCGTAACCGTTCTATTGTTTTAGGTGCTACCAGTGAAAATGTCGGTTTTACTCCCGATAACACACCAGCAGGTATTCAAAGTTTACTGGAAGCTGCAACCCGTCTTTATCCCCAATTAGCAGATTATCCCATCCAAGAAATGTGGTGGGGTTTTCGTCCTGCTACTTCCGATGAATTACCGATTTTAGGCGAAAGTCATTGTAGCAATTTAACTTTGGCTACTGGTCATTATCGCAATGGAATTTTACTTGCACCAGTCACAGCAAATTTAATTGCAGATGTGATTTTGTCACAAACAACCGATCCGCTTTTAACTCATTTCCATTATTCCCGCTTTCAAAATACACCCGTTCCCACTCAGTCATCTACTACAACATCCATGCTTACCCATCCTGCTAATTTCACTAACGGACATAGTAAAAATTTATCTATTCAACCTGCGGAATTTAACTTACAAGATTCAGGTTTAGTTATTGCTGGCAAAACCTTTCAATCTCGCTTGATGACAGGAACAGGAAAGTATCGCAGTATTGAAGAAATGCAGAAAAGTGTTGCTGCTAGTGGTTGTCAAATTGTTACCGTTGCTGTCAGAAGGGTACAAACTAACGCCCCTGGACATGAAGGTTTGGCAGAAGCTTTAGATTGGGGTAAAATTTGGATGTTGCCTAATACTGCTGGTTGTCAAACTGCGGAAGAAGCGATCCGGGTGGCACGGTTAGGACGGGAAATGGCGAAGTTATTAGGACAGGAAGATAATAATTTTGTCAAGTTAGAAGTTATACCTGATGCTAAATATTTGTTGCCTGATCCCATTGGTACTTTGCACGCGGCGGAACAGTTGGTAAAAGAAGGTTTTGCGGTATTGCCTTATATTAATGCTGATCCCATGTTAGCAAAGCGATTAGAAGAAGTTGGTTGTGCCACTGTGATGCCTTTAGCTGCGCCTATTGGTTCAGGACAAGGGTTGAAAACTACCGCCAATATTCAGATTATTATTGAAAATGCCAAAGTGCCGGTGGTGGTAGATGCGGGTATTGGTGCGCCTTCAGAAGCTGCACAAGCGATGGAATTGGGTGCGGATGCGTTGTTAATTAATAGTGCGATCGCCCTAGCTGAGAATGCACCTACAATGGCTTATGCAATGGGTTTAGCAACTGTAGCCGGTCGCATAGCTTATTTAGCGGGAAGAATGCCAATTAAAAACTATGCTAGTGCGAGTTCACCTTTAACGGGAACTATTACTGCTTAAGTTGGTATTACTCCCTTCCCGGTGTAAGATTAACTATCTTCTTCTCTTCTTCCTTCGTCTCCTTCGTGTCTTCGTGGTTCATTTAATCGGTATTCTTGTGGTAGGAAGGGAGTAGATATTTGGAGATGTAGAGACGTTGCATAAAACGTCTTTACAAAGCTTTCATATCAATCCCAAATGATGGCAGAATATTAGCCATTAGTTTCTAATTTCATCCGAACTTGAATCATTTTAGAGGCGCGATCCAGTAGGGGCGAAGCATTCGGGTGATAACTCATCGCTGAAACCATTGATATTTTGTCAGAATGCTTCGCCCTGATGATTAATGCAATAAATCGATCTTCTAGAATAATTTTTTCTATACAACCTCATCTAAAAATAGTATAATATTAAGTGATTTATTGATATCAAACCCCTGAAAAAATAGCCAACAAAAATCAATTATGAAAAATCTCTGGAATGATCAAGAAGCAGCCCAATATCAAGGAGAATTAGAACTGCGAGTATATACATCTCGTCTCTTAGGAAAAAATCCTGCTTTAGTTTTACATGGAGGAGGAAATACTTCTGTCAAAATCAAAGAAAAAAACCTAGTAGGAGAAATAGAAGAAATCCTTTATGTAAAAGGTAGTGGTTGGGACTTAGCAACCATAGAAAAAGAAGGTTTTGCTCCCGTGAGAATGTCTCATTTATTAAAATTAGCTAAACTACCAGCTTTATCTGATCCTGAGATGGTAAATGAGCTAAAAACTCAAATGACCATTGCTACAGCCCCTTCGCCTTCAGTGGAAACAATTCTCCACGCTATCTTACCCTACAAATATGTAGATCATACCCATGCAGATGCCATTGTCACTATTACCAACACTCCCAACGGTTGCCAAAGAATTAAAGAAATTTATGGTGATAAAGTTGTCATAATTCCCTATATTATGCCAGGGTTTGATTTAGCCAGAATTTGTGGCGAAAAATTCCCACTAGAAGCAGGAGAAAACACCATCGGCATGGTTTTGATGAATCATGGTATTTTCTCCTTTGGAAACACTGCTCAAGAGTCTTATGAAAGAATGATTTCACTGGTAAGTGAAGCCGAAGAATATTTACAGAAAAATCAAGCCTATTCTCCTGCTCCCAGTGGTGTGATTGCAGAAAAATCTTTAGCTCCTACTTTAGCAAAATTACGTCATAGACTATCAACAAAAGCAGGTTTTCCGGTGATTTTATCCAGTCATCGAGAATCTAAATATATTGCTTTTGCTAGACGAGAAGATATTGCTGTTATTTCTCAACAAGGTCCGGCTACACCAGATCATGTAATTCGTACTAAACGCCTGCCTTTAATTGGTCAAGATATCGAAGCTTATAGTCAAGCTTATCAAGACTATTTTAAAACCTATTCCAGTCCTGAACATACCATATTAGATACCATTCCCAGAGTAATCCTTGATCCAGAATTAGGACTATGTACAATTGGCAAGGATATTAAAGCAGCAAATATTGTTGCCGACATCTATGATCATACCATTGATATCATCGAAACTGCCACCAATTTAGACCAATATAAAGCTTTATCAGCCAAAGATATTTTTCAAGTAGAATATTGGGATTTGGAGCAAGCAAAATTAAAAAAATCAGGAAAAGAACCCCCTTTTACTGGAGAAATTGCCTTAGTTACAGGAGCAGCTTCTGGAATTGGTAAAGCCTGTGTAGAATCTCTTCTAAAAAGAGGGGCTGCGGTTGTGGGTTTAGATATTAATTCTCAGATTGAAACCCTTTATAAACGTCCTAATTTTTTAGGAATCACCTGTGATGTAACCGATGAAAATGCAATTACTCAAACTCTAGAAACAGCTATTGGTAAATTTGGCGGTTTAGACATCTTAATTCTGAATGCTGGCATCTTTCCTCGTGGTTGTCATATTAAAGATTTATCAACCCAGGAATGGCGTAAGGTAATGGATATCAATTTGGATGCTAACTTAATTTTAATGAGAGAAAGTCATTCCTATTTAAAATTAGCACCTAAAGGCGGTAGAGTAGTCATAATTGGCTCGAAAAATGTCTATGCACCTGGAGTTGGTGCAGCAGCATATTCGGCTTCTAAAGCTGCGTTAAATCAATTAACAAGAGTTGCTGCTTTAGAATGGAGTCAAGATAAAATTCGCATTAATTCTGTACATCCAAATGCAGTTTTTGATACGGGAATTTGGACAGAAGAAGTATTAAATTCTCGTGCTGCTGCTTATGGTTTAACGGTAGAAGAATATAAAACTAATAATCTGCTGCAAGTTGAAATCACTAGCCATGACGTAGCCGAATTAGCTGCGGAAATGTGTGGTAGTTTATTCATGAAAACAACTGCTGCTAATATTCCCATTGATGGAGGGAATGAAAGAGTGATTTAGTGATTGAGGATTGATATCGGATTACCATAGTAGGAGGAGGAGACAGGAGGTAAAAATGTGGGCTGTATTTGATTTTTGCAGAAAATTAGATATTCTAGTTTGTCTCAAAACTTCCACCCTGTCTTCCATGCCCAAATTTGAAAGTCTAATTATTAGCAAAAGATACGGGCGTATGACAATAAGCCCGCATTCTTTTTTCAGCCAATGGGAGTTTGCATCTATGTTTAAATCAAAATGATGGGTTATTAACCCACTCTACAAAACTACACATTCAATGGTTGTCTAGTATTCACAGGCTGATAATGTCCATTACTTTCCACTGGTACAGGTTTGACCATCTCTTTCCCTGTAATTAATCTTGCGCCACGATTGCGGGTAAAATAATTCCAAACCCATTGAATCATGACTACTAATTTGTTATCAAATTCAATCAGGAAGTAGATGTGAATAAATAACCAGAAAAACCAAGCTAGGAAACCTTTAAGTTTTATAAACCCTAAGTCCACAACGGCGGCGTGTTGCCCAATCATTGCTAAACTGCCTCTATCCACATAGTTAAATTGGGGTAGGTTTTCACCTTTGATGCGTTTTTGTACGAGCTTGGCTACATATTCCCCTTCTTGCATGGCTACTGGCGCAACTCCAGGTAGGGGTTTTCCGTTTTGATGGGCAAAATTCGCTAAGTCTCCCACTACAAAAATATTAGAGTGTCCTTTAATACTGAGGTCTGGTTCAACTATCACACGACCAGCGCGATCGCATTCTGCCCCAGTCTTGTCCATTAACACTTTACCCATTGCGGAAGCTTTGACACCAGCCGCCCACAATACGGTTTTGGAAGCAATAGTTTTTACTTCGTCACCTTGCTTAATTGTAACAATATCATTTTCAATATTAGTTACCAGGGTTTTGGTTTGCACATCTACACCCAAAGCTTCTAAAGATGCTTGCGCTTCTTGGGATAATTCCGGTGCGAAGGGAGGGAGAACTCTGTCTAAACCTTCTAGCAATAAAACTTTAGTTTCTGAGGTGTCAATGTTGCGGAAGTCTTCTTTGAGGGTTTGGGTGGCTAATTCGGCGATCGCCCCCGCTAATTCTACCCCAGTTGGACCACCACCCACAATTACAAAAGTTAACAAAGCCCGACGTTTAGCAGGATCGCTTTCTTTTTCCGCTGCTTCAAACGCCATAAAAATCCGCCGACGCATTTCAATGGCATCTTCTACGGTTTTTAAACCCGGTGCAAACTCTTCCCAGTTATCCTTGCCAAAATAAGAGTGCTTCGCACCTGTAGCGACAATCAAAGTATCATAGGGTACGGTTTCACCACCCACTATCACCTTTTGTTCTATGGTGTCAATATCATTCACCTCACCCAGCAAAACAGTGGTATTTTTGCTCTTGCTGAGAACAGAACGCAAGGGAGAAGAAATATCTGCTGGAGACAAAGCACCAGTAGCTACTTGGTACAACAGAGGTTGAAACAGGTGAAAATTCCGTTTATCTATCAGCGTCACGTTGACATTAGCTTTAGCTAGTGCTTTAGCCGCATATAGTCCACCAAAGCCACCACCAACGATAACTACCTGATGAGGTGGTTTTCTATCATGTAAATCAACCATAAGAATTGTTTCCTTGTATTACTGATGCTGTAACTATTCTTAACATTTTTGTATCAAAGTTGTCACAAATTTTTCTGTCTATTTGGAACTTCTGACAAAAAAGGGAAAGTAGTGGAGGTGACTGGGGACTGGGGACTGGGGACTGGGGACTGGGGACTGGGTAAGATTATTTTCCCAATCACCAATCACCAATCACCAGTCACCAATCTGCGGTACAATCATAAATCTGCCAATTTCTTAACAACCTTTGTGAACAGGAGATGCTTCTATGGCGCGTATGTATTATGATGAAGATGCTAATTTAGACCTTTTAGCGGGAAAAACCGTTGCTATTATTGGTTACGGTTCTCAAGGTCACGCCCACGCGCTAAATTTAAAAGATAGTGGTGTAAATGTAATTGTAGGTCTATATCCTGGCAGTAAGTCAATTGCAAAAGCTGAAGCGGCTGGTTTAACAGTAAAAAACGTTGCTGATGCTGCTAAAGCTGCTGACTTGATCATGATTTTATTACCTGATGAAGTTCAGAAAACTATTTACACAAATGAAATAGCACCTAATTTAGAAGCAGGAAATATCTTAGCGTTTGCACACGGTTTTAATATCCACTTTGGGCAAGTTGTACCCCCTGCGGATGTTGATGTAATCATGGTTGCACCTAAAGGACCTGGCCATTTAGTACGTCGTACTTATGAGCAAGGACAAGGAGTACCAGCGTTATTTGCAGTATATCAAGATGCTACAGGTAAAGCACGCGATCGCGCAATGGCTTATGCTAAAGGTATTGGTGGTACACGCGCAGGTGTTTTAGAAACCACATTCCGCGAAGAAACCGAAACCGACTTATTTGGTGAACAAGCTGTATTGTGTGGTGGTTTAAGTGCTTTAATTAAAGCCGGTTTTGAAACCTTAATTGAAGCAGGTTATCAACCAGAATTAGCATATTTTGAATGTCTGCATGAAGTTAAACTCATCGTTGACTTAGTAGTTGAAGGTGGTTTGGCAACCATGCGCGATAGTATTTCTAATACTGCGGAATATGGTGACTATACCCGTGGTCCCCGCGTTGTTACTGCTCAAACCAAAGCAGAAATGAAGAAGATTTTAAGTGAAATTCAATCTGGACAATTTGCGCGGGAATTTGTATTAGAAAACCAAGCAGGTAAACCCGGTTTCACCGCTATGCGTCGTCAAGAAGCTGAACATCCTATTGAGGAAGTTGGTAAAGATTTACGCGCTATGTTTAGCTGGTTGAAGAAAGCTTAATTCTTGGTAGTTAAAGAGGTAATTGGTGGTTTTTTAATTACCAATAACCTCTGACAACTATTTTTTTATTAAATAAACTACATTATAAAAATCAAATTATAAAAAATTTAAAAGACAATTATTTTTTTGAGTTTTTCTATGTTTAAATAATTGAGGTAATAATTAGCAGTTATCGAAATATGCACCAAAAATCAGCCGCATTAAAGTTTGTGATTTTACTTGGTTTTGTAAGTCTTTGTGCTGATGCAACCTATGAAGGAGCGCGGAGTATTACAGGAGCTTATTTAGAAGTTCTAGGCGCGAATGGAACTATAGTTGGTTTAGTTGCAGGTTTCGGGGAATTAATAGGTTATGGTTTCCGTTTAGTGATTGGTTATCTTAGTGATAAAACAGGTAAATATTGGGGAATTACAACTTTAGGTTTCATTTTAAATACCGCCGTTGTCCCATTTTTAGCCCTAGCTGGAAGATGGGAAGTAGCTGCCGGTTTAATGATGGCTGAACGCACAGGTAAAGCAGTTCGTACGCCTCCAAGAGATGCCTTACTTTCGCATGGTGTAAGTCAAATTGGTAGCGGTTTTGGCTTTGGTTTGCATGAAGCAATGGATCAAACTGGAGCAGTTTTAGGACCCTTAGCTGTAGCCGCAATGGTTTATTTTTTGGGAGAATATCGCCAAGGTTTTAAAGTTTTAGTTATCCCGGCAATTTTAGGATTAATTGTATTATTAATACTCCAGAAATTATATCCTACCCCCAGTGATTTTGAAGAAGAAAAAATACTTGATCAAGGTGATAAATTACCGCGAATATTTTGGATTTACTTGGGTGCTGTAGCCGTTATTGCGGCTGGTTATGCAGATTTTCCTTTGATTGCTTTTCATTTCCAAAAAGGAGAAATAGCCACTGGGCAAACCATTCCTTTATTTTATGCTTGGGCAATGGGAGTTGATGCTGTAGCTGCTCTGATATTTGGATATTTGTTTGATCGTATCGGGATTTCTATGCTGATTGTTGCAGCTTTATTTTCCTCCCTATTTGCACCTTTAGTATTTTTTGGAGATATGCGGTTTGCCCTTTTAGGAATGGCATTTTGGGGTATTGGAATGGGAGCGCAAGAATCAATTCTCAAAGCAGCAATAGCAAAAATTGTCCCTAAAAATAAACGCGCAACAGCTTACGGAATTTTTAGTACAGGCTATGGTTTAGCTTGGTTTTTAGGTAGTGCTTTCATGGGAATTTTGTATGATCACTCTATTACTTTCTTAGTGGTTTTTTCTTCCCTAACTCAACTTTTAGCAATTCCTTTCTTTACCTGGGTACAATTAAAAGCTAACAATTTTTCTGCTCCTTCTCCAGAAGTTCAGGTAGGTGAATAAATAAAGCTGAATTTCTTTCTTGTTTTCTTTTTCTTGTTCCCAGTCTCAGACTGGGAATACAATTTAAGAGTCTCTGACTCTAGTTAAATAAACAAGGTAGAACCTTGTTAAATTCATTCCCATACAGAGTATGGGTACGAGAAAAAATGGGAGCATACTTATTATTTACTCAGTCTCTCTCCTGATACTAGCTGATTACTGATTACTGATAGCTGAATGCTAACAATTAACTCAACCGTTTTCTTAACCACAAAGCTAACAAAGGTAAAGCTAAACGATAACCTTGTTCAGCACTGTAAATTAAACCTTTGTGTTGTAACCCAGTTAAAGCACCTTGCAAACTTCCACCTCTAGAAAGTCCATGTTTTTGGATATATTCTTTACTCTGTGGTTTATCTGTCGGATCAACTGCTAAACATTCTAAAAGATGTATTTGACTTGCAGGTAATAACATCAATAAAGATTCATAAGTTATAGATAAATCTTTGAGCATTCCTTCAATTACTTGCTGTACTTTTTGCTCAGTAATTAAACCTTGATCATGTTCTAAACTTGATAACCTGCGAATTAATACCATCGCATCACCAATGTTTCCCTGCACCGCATCTAAAAATACTTGTAATCCTTGGGAATGGGGATCAAATTTGAGATTTTCTGTATGTAAAATCTCTCGCGCCCACAATGCTAAAACATCTTTAGATAAAGGTGCTAATTCCATTGTTTCTATAGAATAAATACTATCATCTTGATGATGGCTAGTTTCTGCAATTGTCGCCAATAAAACGTAACTTACATGAGGATGGTTTTTAACTTCTTGTCTAAATGTTGATTCCCATAAACCATTGCGATCCCAAGAACGAATATGGGGAAAACTTTGTAAAATCAATACTACTCTCTGGTTTAAATCATTAGCCATTATTTGTAATAATTCAATTAGGCTAGTAAATGCTTGCCAGAGTTGTTTTTGATTTAAAGAATGTAATAATTTAAGTTTACTTTCACTATTAAAAATAAAAAACTCACTCTCTTTTTTTTCCACCCAAGATTTAATTTTCTTTGCTTGCCAATTTTGACTAATTGCTTCTAGTAATAATTGCAAAAATCTTTCACCATCTGTAGCACGAATACAGTCTATTTCTAAGACTACCGCACCCACTTCCTGCGCTGCAACTTTAACTAAAGTTCTTCTACCGCTTCCAGGTACTCCTGTAATTAATAAATCTTCATCTTTTGCAAGTATGTCTATAATACGCTGAAATTCTTTAGAGCGTCCAATTAATTGTAATGAAGTGGATAAATCAAAATTCACGGGTTTGTTTGCGGGTTGTATGTTTGGTGTTATTAAAGAAAACATAAATCATTAGGTGTTGTTATGATTATTATAATAATTATTTAGTGTTCTGCTGTAATTAGCACCTACTTTTAGTGCTATTAATAATGTAACACTTTCAGAAACAAAAATTTCCGATTTCAAACAGCAACTTTTCCCTCAATCCAATAATACACATTTATATATTATTAAATAGGTGATGTCTATGATAGAAGCGTTTGTACTGATAACAATACTATTCGGGTTTTTTGGAATTATTCTCAAGAAAAACCTGGTAATGAAGATAGTTTCAATGGATGTCATGAGTACGGGGGTGATTGCTTTTTATGTATTTATTGCCTCAAAAACGGGTTTATTTACTCCCATTATTTCCAACGTCAAAAAAGCTGGATATGCTGATCCTGTTCCCCAAGCAGTGATATTAACAGCGATAGTAATTGGGTTTTCAATTCAAGCTTTAATGTTAGTAGGTGTAATGAAATTAGCTAAAGACAATCCCACTTTAGAAAGTAGTGAAATCGAGAAAAATAATACACCGCAGATCATCAAATATGAACATAAAAATTAAATTAACTCAAATTAACTCAAATTAAATCTAAATTTAAAACCATGAATAACATAACCATGAATACGATCACAATTGCTTGGGTAGGTATCCCGTTTTTTCTGGGATTTATGATTTTTTTAGTTCCCCAACTTAACAGACATTTGACTTTTTTGGGAACATTAGTTACTGCTGCTTATGGTGTGCAGTTGTTGATAGAAAAGCCAGAAATTAAGCTCAATTTACTTGATAGTTTTGGTGTGACTTTAGAAGCAGATCAGTTAAGTGGTTATTTTATTTTAACTAATGCTTTAGTGACTGCTGCGGTAGCTTTATATTGTTGGCAAAGTGATAAAAATGCTTTTTTCTATGCCCAAACTTTGCTAGTGCATGGTAGTTTAAATGCTGCCTTTATCTGTGCAGATTTTATTAGCTTATATGTAGCTTTAGAAGTTAGTGGTATTGCAGCTTTTTTATTGGTAGCATATCCCCGGAGCGATCGCTCAATTTGGGTAGGTTTACGCTATCTATTTGTCAGCAATATCTCAATGTTATTTTATCTAGTTGGTGCTGTCTTAGTTTATCAAAATAATCTCTCTTTTAGTTTTGCAGGTTTAAAAAATGCCCCACCGGAAGCAGTAGCATTAATCTTTTTAGGAATGTTAGTCAAAGCTGGGATTTTTGTTTCTGGGTTATGGCTACCTTTAACCCATTCTGAATCAGAAACTCCTGTTTCTGCGCTGCTTTCAGGTGTAGTAGTTAAAGCTAGTGTTTTACCTTTATTAAGATGTGCTGCGGTTTCTCCAGAACTTAATAATATCGTCGTTATTTTGGGCGTGGGGACAGCTTTTATGGGTTTATCCTACGCCATCTTTGAAAAAGATACCAAGCGTCTGTTAGCATTTAGCACTATTTCCCAGTTAGGTTGGATACTGGCTGCACCAGCGGTAGGTGGTTTTTATGCCCTAACTCATGGACTGGCAAAATCATCTTTATTTTTGACTGCTGGTTCCTTACCCAGTCGCAATTTTAAAGAACTGGGAAATAAACCTATTAATACTAACATTTGGATTGTTTTAGTTATCGCTAGTTTATCAATTTCTGGTTTTCCTTTGTTGTCAGGTTTTGAAGCTAAGGTGTTAACCATGAAAAATTTAGCATCTTGGCAGTTTATAGCCATGAATATTGCCGCAGTTGGCACAGCAATAGCTTTTTCTAAATTCATCTTTTTATCCCATAATAAAGACGATGAACAAACAGCAAAACCCGGTTTTTGGTTAGCAGTCATATTCTTACTTACTGGTTTAGTTGTGGGCAATATTGCCTATCTGAAAGCTTATAACATTGCCGATATTATCAAAGCAATTATCAGCATTGCTATTGGCTGGTTAGCATATCATCTGATTTTCAAGAAATTAGCAATATATGTACCCCGTGTACTTGAAGAATTTGAACATTTAGTAGGTGTGATGAGTTTAACTATAATCTTCTTGTTTTGGATGGTCTTATCATGATTGGACATTTGATATTAAGATTAACCATTTGGTTTTTATTAACGGCTGATTTTAGTACAACTAACATTATTATTGGGGTAATTATTGCCCTAATTTTACCCAGAGGTTACACATCACGGGCAAAATTAACCGAATGGGTAAAGGTTTTAGGGGAAGTAGTGGTAGCGGTTCTTGTGGCTTTTAAAGAAGCGTTTGAAATTATCATTAATCCCCATCATCATGAGGAAATTATCAGGGAAAAAGTGAAACATAAACATTCTTCATTGTTGGTGTTTATGGATATATTTTTGATTACTTTTACCCCGAAAACTATTGTTTTAAACCATGATGAAGAGGGATTTTACGAAGTTCATCATATTAAACCAGGAAGGAAATAATTATGAATTTAGAAATAGTCTTGTTAGGGATGATAGCAGCTTTATTAATTCCTATTTATGAAGCGTGGAAAACAGAGAATACTTGGCAGTTAATGTTGGCTTTGGGGAGTATTTCTAGTAAAGTATCTATCATGATTTTAGTGATTTCTGTGGCAAGAGATGATTGGATGATCGGGGTAGTAGGAGCGATTATGTTGAGTGTGGGAAATGCTGGATTTATGTTATTAGCACAGATTTTAAGAAGGTTAAATGAAGCATGAATAGTAATTAGTTATCAGCTTTCAGTAATCAGATTTCACGAGTTTTAATAAAAGAGGAAAATGAGGAAAGTTAAATGCAAAATTTTGTGAGTATTATCAGTTATACCTGTATAGGTATAGGGTTATTTTTCTGGTTTTGGGGTACTTCTCATTTAGTTAGCAATAAATCAGTATTATTCAAATTACATGGACTTTCTGTGGCTGATACTTTGGGATCAATGCTGATGATTGTGGGAATTTTAATGAAAATACCTAGTAAATGGCCATTGTTAGTTTTAGGTATTATTTCCTTGGCGATTTGGAATACAATGTTGGGTTATGTAATCGCCTATTGTTCAACTCATGATACAACTATAGAGGCAGAAAATGAATGATTCTTATTTATATATAATTATTGCTTTGTTACCTTTAACTGCGGGTTTATTGATAACTCAAGTTAACCCTTATCATGCGTTAATTTTGCGTGGTGTTTTAGGTGCGATCGCGGCGTTAGTAGATGCGGTTTTAGGTGCAGCAGATGTAGCTTTAACAGAAGCATTAATGGGAACAATGTTATCTGTTGCTTTATATGCGATCGCTGTTCGTTCTTCTTTAGTTTTACGTTTGGGGGTCATTGAAAATGAATCAATCTCAGAAAATCTGATCAGTGATTTTCGTAGCATTTTTAATAAACATTATATGCGGTTGGAACTTGTACCTTACAACAGCTACCAATGTTTACAAACAGCATTACAGGAAAAGGAAGTCCATGCTACCTGTGCGCCAGTATTAGCGAGTGATGAATGTGAGCAAAATTATCAAACAGAAATCCGAGTAAAACGGATTTATCAAATTGTTGAAAGTGAACTGTCATCACCTAACACAGTTATCAATTATGTTGATTTTGCAGCATCTGAGGAGAAACATTAATGAAAATGAAATGGCTTTATATTTTAGCAGGAATAGCATTATTTATCAAAATGTTATTGATGCCTGATATCACATCTAATTTAGGGAATATTTCCCAAGTGATTTCAGATATGTCTATTACAGAAAAAGTAGTGAATGAAAGTGGTGTTGTGAATGCGGTATCAGGAATCATATTTAGAAATCGCCTTTATGATACAATTTTTGAAGTAATTGTCTTTACCATTGCCATTTTAGGATGCAATTATTTATTAGCCAATGAAAATCCATCTTGTACAATTTATCAATTTAAAGATCGATCATCAGTTATTTTAGCTCGGTTAGGGGCGACAATTGCAGCGTTAGTAGGAATAGAATTAGCAATTAGAGGACATTTGAGTCCTGGAGGTGGTTTTGCTGCGGGTGTAGCGGGTGGAACAGCAATAGGTTTAATTGCAATTACTTCATCCTATCAATGGATGCAGGATATCTATAAACGCTATCATGCAGCTATTTGGGAGAAGGTGTCAGTATTGGTTTTTATTGTTTTATCTGTGATCACTTTATCAGGATTAGAGTTACCACACGGGGAGTTAGGAACACTTTTTAGTGGGGGAATTTTGCCGATATTAAATATTATTGTGGCGGTGAAAGTGGCATTAGGTTCTTGGGCGGCGGTGTTGATTTTTATTCGTTATCGGGGTTTGTTGTAATTTGGTGATTGGTGATTGGTGATTGGGTAATAATTACAAATTACGAATTGCGAATTACGAATTACGAATTACGAATTACAAATTACGAATTACGAATTACGAATTACAAAATGCTCTTGCAATTTTGCCACCATTTCTGCCCGTGCAGAAACCCCCAATTTCTTAAACATTCTTTTCAATGCTTGTTTCACAGTATTTTGGGTAATCCAAAGTTTAGCCGCAATTTCTCCATTTGTTAAACCTTGGGCGACTAAAGCCGCAATTTCTAATTCCCTAGCTGTGAGGGGACATTCAACAGCAGGTTTAGCGGTTTTCAACTTAGCCCTAATAGTAGCAATTTTGGCTGATAAATGAATACATAAAGCACTTAAATCAGCCAAGTCATTATTATTAAAAGGAGGACTACCGGGGTCACGGGCAAAATTGATAGTTCCCACTAAGCGACCATCACAAACTATCGGTCCAGTCATCACGTGTTCATGACGGGTGCAAAAATTTTTCCAATCTTCTGGTGATAAAATTAATTGTTCATGGGTGGGTGCATGACGTTCTAAAACATAACTACCCACTGGGTTAGCTTCCAAGCAAACCGCAGGAATTTCTGGAATTTCTATTGATGTTAATAACTCGTTATCGAGAAAAGAAATACCCCAATGTTGCACGCCAAAATGCACGCCGATGGTATCCATCAGAGCTTGTTGTAATTCTTGCTCATTTTCAACATGGGCGATCGCTTCAAAAATGGCGTGGAGTGTTTTAGTCATAAGAGTACCCAGTTGGGGACTATGCGAACTGCAATAATTACCCCTATCCTAATATCATCAACGATAAAAAGCTATTATTCAATCGTAGCCAGAGGACAAGCATCATGACAGTTACTCAAATCTCTGCCCAAGAACTTTTCCGGGCTGCTTATGAAAACCGTTATACTTGGGATCAAAACTTCCCCGGTTACACCGCAGATATCACTTATAAATATGATGGTCAGGAGTTCACTGGCAAAATTCGTATTGACGGAAATCTCAAATGGGAAGTTACAGAAGTAGAAAACGAAGCAGCAAAAAAAGCAATTGATAGCCAAACTTGGGAAATTGCTGTTCACCGTGTGCGTCGCACTTTTGAACAAACCCACGGCGAAAATACTTTTATTTATGGCGAAACTGATGAAACCGGCGCTGTGGAAATTTTTGTAGGCGGAAAATCAGCCGGTGATAAATATAAAGTTCGCAATGATGTAGTTACCCTTGTTCATCGTCATATTCATGGAGTTGTTGTGACTATTAACACTTTCAGCGTTCACGAAACCGGGGCAGGATATCTATCTCACACATACAATTCTGTATATCATGACCCCAAAACTGGAGTTCAAAAAGGTGGTCGGAGCGAGTTCACAGACGAATATGAAAAAGTAGGCAATTACTACGTTCTTTCTCGTCGGGAAATTCGCACTGAAACCGAAGGAAATATCTCAATTCAAGAGTTTATTTTCGGTAATCTTGAATTGTTAGGTTAGGGTTTTTTGAATATTTAGATAAATCACAATTTATCTGATTCATCTCGTTCCCAGTCTCAGACTGGGAATGCTATTATATAGGTTCTACCTATATAAATAGAAGACAGAGTCTTCTTTAATTCATTCCTATACAGAGTATAGAAACAAGTAAACGCAGATAAAGAAGGATAAAGAAGGATAAAGAAGGATAAATTTAAAATCAATTAATCAACTTGTGAATATTATCCTCCCAATTTGCACCATCAAAAGGAACAATTTCAAAATTACCCATCACATCCCCATCTAAACATCGCACATTCACATCAATACAGTCAGGGTGACTACGGGGAATATAAAAAGAATGAATCCCACAAACGTTACAAAATTTATGTTTAGCAACACCCGTATTAAATTGATAAGTTGTTAAAACATCCTCACCTTGGAACAAAGTAAACTTATCTTTCTTCACAATTAAATGTAAAAATCCCTTTTTGCGACAAATTGAACAATTACAATCATCAACTTTGTGTTGATCAACCACTACCTGAAAACGTACTGCACCACAGTGACAACCACCTTCATAAGTGACAGTTTTATTAATATTTGTCCTCATCATTTATCACCCCCAAAAAATTGATTTTTATTTATTTTTTATCTGCGTTTAATCAAGATACTTATATAGCAACCCCACAAAAACCCCAGGAATTTCCAAATGTGGTAAAATCCCAGTATCAGCTATAGCTTGAAAATCCCTAATTGCACCTTTATTTAAACTTGCTAACCTCCTACCCAAATTAATATTAGTAAACTGCGCTTCCTCACCCCAGAAAAACACAGTTGGAACTTGCAACTGTTGAATATACAAACTCAAATCAAAATACAAATCACCCTTTAAAAATGCTAAAGCGGAATATTTAGCATTGGGTTTTTGTGCAGAAGTTAAATATGCTTCTACTATTTCTTGTGTTAATCTTTTCGGGTTAGCAAAGAGAAAACTTTGCAAAAAATTATTCACAGCAACTTCATTTTCTGCACCCAAACCATAAATTAAATTATCCAAAAAAGGTGTATTAATCACCGAAAGCGGCAATCTTCTTCCTGCACCTTGTCCAAAATCATCAAACCCCGAAGGTGAAACTAAATACAATGCTTTAAATATTTCCGGTTGAGAAATAGCAAGACGAATAATAAAAGCAGCAGTTAAAGAAGACGCAACCACCGTCACAGGTTGATGACAAGTTTGGTGAATAAATTCACTAATGGTAGTCAAATAATCTGGAATTTGATAATCTTTAACTGGATGATCTGACTCTCCCCAACCAATTAAATCAGGTGATAAAATACGATATTCATTAGCAAAAGCTGGATAAACTTTAGACCATTCAAAAGCAGATGCACCACCACCAAAATTATGTAAAAATAACAAAGGTGGTAATTTTTCAACTGCTTCTATATTGCAAGGTTCACTCATTTGGGTATAATAAACCATATTACCCAAAGATGTCTTAATGAATTTCTGACCAAAACCAGGAGGTTGAAATTTCAGCATATAATATATAAGTTATGAATTAGGAATATTATCTTTATTTAAATGTACAATTTGATTGAGATTATCACCACTAATATTATAAGCTGCTCCAAAACCAATCACAAAACGTCCTTGGGTGGGAGTGAGTTGAAAAATTCTAAAGTCAGCTAAACCACGTAATACTTCAATAATTTCTCCAAACCGTGCTTGAAATTGATCAACAATTTGATTCCATTGATCAGTTTCTCTTTCAATCAAAGTAGCTGTACAATCAAAATTCAAGCGACGACGGGCAAAAATATTAGGAGTTTTAGCTTCATCTTCAATAAATAAAACACTCACATAAGGATGAGATTGAATATTAGCAGTATGGGTGGATAAACCACTCACATAAATATAAATGTTTTTAAATTCATCCATGACAAAAGGAGTATAACTCGCGTTGGGGATTCCTTTTTCGTTTGCTGTACTAATCATAATACTGGCAAATTCTTGAGGAAATTGCTCATACTCTGCTTGGATTTTTGCCAATTGACTCATAACCCATAAATCCATAATTAGCTGTTAGTATATTATTATAATATAAAATTGCCGCAATTATCAAAAAACACTCCTAAACCATTAGCAATCACTATGACTGAAAACAATCGTCATCAATCTAAGTTATGTAGACTCATTCAAACCCTCACCTATTTTGAGGTATTCCCTGCACTGAACTGGGTACAAAATATATTTGCAAAAAATCGTTCTCAACCAATTCAAAATCAACCAAAAGGGGGTAATCTTATGGGTATAATTTTAGTAGCTGGTGCAACTGGTGGAGTTGGTAAACGAGTCGTACAAAGATTATTAGCGCAAGGTGAAAAAGTGCGTTGTTTAGTCAGAGATATTGATAAAGCGCGGTCAATTCTTGGTAATGAAGTTGACTTAGTGGTGGGAGATATTACCAAACCGGAAACTTTGAATGATTTGGTAATGAGTAATATTCAAGGTGTGGTTTGTTGTACAGCAGTGCGAGTTCAACCAGTGGAAGGAGACACACCTGATAGAGCAAAATATAACCAAGGTGTGAAATTTTATCAACCAGAAATAGTAGGAGAAACACCAGAAAATGTAGAATATAGAGGAGTAAAAAATTTAGTAGAAGCTGCTAGAAGATATTTACCAAACACGGGAGAAAAAACTATCTTTGATTTTACCCAATCATCAGAGGAATTAACAGCACAATTAAAAAATATTTGGGGTGCGTTAGATGATGTAGTTATGGGTGGTGTCAGTTCTAGCAATTTTAGCATTTTAGAAAAAACCGCTTTATTTGCTGGTAATGTTTCTACTGCAAACTCAGGAGGTTTTGCATCTGTAAGAACCAAAAATTTTGCACCCGCAATTAATTTATCAGGTTTTACCGGGGTGAGATTGAGAGTTAAAGGTGATGGACAACGGTATAAAATATTTTTGAGAACTGAAAATACTTGGGATGGAGTGGGTTACAGTTATTCCTTTGATACTGTAGCTAATACATGGATAGATGTTAATATCCCTTTTGTGAATTTAACACCTGTTTTTAGAGCAAAAACTGTTAAAGATTGTCCTAAAATTGATCAAAGTAAAATTTGTTCTTTTCAATTAATGTTGAGCAAATTTGAATATGACGGTGCGTTAAATCCTCAATTTAGTCCTGGTGGTTTTAAATTAGAATTAGAATCAATTAAAGCTTATGGTGGTGCAGGTTTATCACAATTTGTTTTAGTTAGTTCTGCGGGTGTAACTCGTCCGGGAAGACCAGGAATTAATTTAGAGGAAGAACCCCCAGCAGTGAGATTAAATGACCAATTAGGAGGGATTTTAACCTGGAAGTTAAAAGGAGAAGATAGTTTAAGAGAAAGCGGAATACCTTATACAATTATTCGACCTTGTGCCTTAACAGAAGAAGCAGGAGGAAAGGAATTAATATTTGAACAAGGTGATAATATTCGTGGTAAAATTAGTCGTAATGATGTAGCGGAAATTTGTGTTCAATCTTTAAAACAACCAAAAGCGAAGAATATTACCTTTGAAGTCAAAGAGGGAGAAAATAATGTTAACTCTATCAACTGGGAACAATTATTTTCTCAATTGCAGCGTGATGCAGTTAAGATAATCTAACTCTAGATTTATCTGCGTTATTCATTCCTGTCACTGAAAAATATCATAGATACCCAAATTTTAAAACCACATTTTAAAACCACATTTTAAAATACATTGGGTATCTGTGTCTTTCACATTCAAAATCAAAATTAATGCAATATTATAAATGTCAAAAAAATTGTTTTTTACAGCAATATCTGGAATTTTAGCCATTATTCTGTGGAGTAGTATTTTTTCTCATCTTGCAACATCACAACAAGTAGATTTTCGAGTTTATAACTTAGAATCTAACTTGAGACGTTTAGAATTGCGGTTGAACCAAATAGAATTATCATTGCGTCAAAATCCTCAAATTCCATCTTCGAGAATTTCTCAAAATCCAGTCAAACCGCAAATTGATCAACGGAATTTATCACAATCTGAAAGGGATAAAATGTTTGAGAGATTATCAACTTTAGTAGTGGAATTAAAGCAACAGGTTAATGATTTAGAGAAGCGGGTCATAACATTAGAGTATGGGAAGTAGTGAAAATGTCTGAATCCTCAAATCATCAAAATCCCGATACTAACAAAAATCCTGTACATCCTAAAATCCTGGATATCCTGATTCAGACAAAATATATTGACAAACACAACCATAATTAATTATCATTTGAATTGATATAACAACAAATATTTGACTCTCCTATCCGTTTTTATTCATAATTAAAACCATGCCTTACAGTGATTTTACACTTAAAAAAGTTCGCCAAGATTTAGCAATTACCATCCATGAAAGTGGAAGATTTTTCCCAGATGTTCCTCTTGTTGCACCTGATGATTTATTACGTCAAGAACTAGAAGAAGGTTTACCTTTGGTACTCGCAAGAGGTAGCGAAAAAGCCCGTTCTGAATGGATTATTAGCCCTGTATTAACAGCAGTGAGAAGATTATTAAATCGTCAAGTAAGCCTTTTTTCTGGAGAAGATTTTACTGTAGATCCCAACATGGGACTTAATGGTATTTGTGATTTTCTGATTAGTCAATCACCCACCCAATTAGAAATTCAAGCTCCAGTTATTATCATTATAGAAGCAAAAAAAGAAAATTTGAATGGTGGTTTAGGTCAGTGTATTGCAGAAATGGTAGCTGCTCAAAAATTTAATGCTGCTAATAATATAAATATTTCTACTATTTTTGGTTCTGTCACCAGTGGCACAGCTTGGAAATTTTTGAAATTAGAAGGTAATTCAGTCACTATTGATATTACCGAATATCCCTTACCACCAGTTGAGCCAATTTTAGGATTTTTGCTGTGGATGTTAAGTAGTCATGCAAAATAAATTCTCCATCTCTTGATTTATATATGTTTTACATTTATTCAGCATCCCCCAAGTATTAAATAAGCAAGTGTTAAAAATGCCCAGATTTTTTTTCAAATAGGCAAAATCCGGTCAATAAAAATATATAATTTCTAGAACCCAAGCCGATGATGGGATTTGAACCCACGGCCTGCTGATTACGAATCAGCTGCACTACCACTGTGCTACATCGGCATAAACCATCCAAAATTATAGCATAATTCTTAAAAAAATGGTAGACCCAAATCTCAAAAATCGCTTAAAAGCCGAAATGGCCTCACCCTATCGGGGTTTAAGGCAGTTTATTTATCTTGGCGTTGGTGCTTCTGGTTTTATCGGTGCATTTGTATTTTTCTTTCAACTACTTGCAGGTAAAAATCTTGATACCACCTTACCCAACTTTGCCCTACAAATAGGAATAGTTGCCCTGATGGTATTTCTGTGGAGATGGGAACAGCGACGCTCCAAAGAGTCAGGGGTCAGGAGAAGAAATTAGGAAGAAAAATTTTCGGCGAATATAAAAGGACTTTTTCAGCAACCCCTGTGTAGATGTGATTTCTAATCACCCAAGTTGGACTTTTCAAACATCCTCTGAGATATAGGACTCCTATTTGATTATTGAAAAAAACTCCGTACACCAAAATTCTCTAAAAGCCTTTTGCATGAGTGCCTGGTTGGTGAGCGAAGTCGAACTATTGCCTCTTGCCTGCCTACACAGATAAATTCAGAAATCAAACCGGATGACTATAGATCCCTGACTGCTTGGAAAAGTCAAGGATCTGGGTATTGGGTTTGATTGAATTTGTGAAAGTTACTGTGCTGTCACCAAATAAGCAGAAGAAATTGGCTGCGCCCTACCAATAGCCACAAGTGCCTGATATACAAAAGCAGCTATTTCCGCCCTAGTTGCCTGACGATTAGGATCAAGTTTTTGCACTGTCGGATAATTCACCACCAATTGTCTCACAGTAGCAGCGGCCACAGGTCCAATGGCATAATTAGGAATTTGAGCAGCATCCGTGTAAACGCTGACAATATTGTTATTGTTAGCAGTGAAATTCAACCCGTTGGCTAAAGCCACTAAAGCCTGAACTCTAGGAATTTGTTGCTGTGGTTTAAAAGTACCATCAGGATAACCAGCCACAAATGCACTCTTGTAAGCTTCTTGAATTGCATTATAAGCCCAAAAATTGCTTTGCACATCCTTAAACTGAACAGCTTGACGTTTAACAGCAGGTGTCAAAGCTTTAGTGATAATAGTCGCAAATTGGGCGCGAGTGACAGGTTCATTAGGTCTAAAAGTGCCATCGGGAAAACCTGCAATAATATTTTGGGCAGCTAAAGCTTCAATATAAGATTTTGCCCAATAACCTGTGGGAACATCTTTAAATGCTGTAGCACCTGTACTACCACCATTATCAGCAGGAGGAGTAACAGTTGCAGCTACAAAATCTACAGCGCCCACAATTCGCTTTTGATCAATATCATTGCCAACAGCAAGAATGCGGTTAGTTCTAGTGGCATTATTCAAATCGTGACGAGTGTTATTACGAATCAGATTACCCCCAGGACTGTCATTAGTACCAAGGTTGGGAAGAGCATTGATAGTGGCAACAATACCATCCCGCTTATTGTTCTGAATCACATTCCGACGTAGTATGGGTTTGGCAGATTCAGAGATAAACAGGCCATCTTGGTTTTGACGAATTTGGTTGCCTTCTACCAAAGGTGTAGAATTTCCACCAATAGCCAAACCAAAACCAGTATCTTCAAAGGAGTTATTTCTAATTTCACCTTGAGCAGAACGGGCAAAAGAAACCCCATTACCTCCATTTTTGAAAAAGATGTTATTTTCAATTTTGGGATTTCCTGTACCTGTAACAAAAACCCCTTCTCTGACACTGTTGGTAAAAGTATTGTTTTTAATAGTGGGATTGCTTGATTCTACCCAAACAGCAGTACCTCGTTGATTGGCATTAGTCACAGTTAAGCCAGCAATGGTGGTATTATTTTCTGCGAGGATTGTTATATCCTGTCTAGCAAAAGTACGACTGGTGTAAAACCCACCACCTGTAATTATTGTTCCTTGACCTTTGGCAGATTCATTACCCAGAAGCATTACTCCTGGTTTAAGTAATAAAGGGAAAGTTTCTCCTGTGTCTCTGGTATAGTTACCAGGAGCAAGTTGAATCACTGTGTTTGCTTGCGCCTGGGAAAGAGCAAAGGTAATAGTTTTGTAAGGTGTTGCTGCACTCACACCAGCACCGGCACGATCTTGACCAGTTACCGGATTAACATAAATGACTGTAGCACTGGCTGGAATTTGGGCAATCAAAGTTTGAGTAGAACCAGCGTTTACCTGACTGGGTAGCAATGTTGAACTACCAGCAATAACTAACAAAGCAGTCAAACTGCTGCCTAAAGATAAACGAGAAATGTGAAAACCCTTAGATTTCATATTTTTGATATACTTGCTTACGTTACTTTTAAGACAGTCTAAGGTAACAGCGTCGCACTGTAAAACCTATGCAAAAATATACTGGATGATCAACAGTGATTCTGGGTAAAGTTGGAAATCGGATACGATCTATATTGGGTATTGAACAAATTATTTTTTCTTAGGATAGGTCGAATTACGTTGCTTAGGTATTTCTCCTCGCAATTGTAATCTACCATTAGTAATAATTCGTAACATTTCCTGAAGATCCTGTTCGATATTTTCTAGAACATGATCGGCATATTGATCAGCACCATCTTCAATTTCTTGAGCTTGAGCGATCGCATTTTGGCGCATTTCCTCTAACTCTTGCATACAAGCACGTTTTTTGCGTTCAATTTCTGCCAGAGTATCTTGCATCATTGCGTCACACTCTTGCTGCACTTTGCGACGCAGTTGTTCAGTTTCCCTTTCTGCTTGTCTGATAATATCGCTATCAGACAAAATTTGCGCTCTTTTAGCCTGTGCTGCTTCTACCACCTGCTGTCCGTACTCCTCCGCTTCCAGCATGATTTCCTCCTTGTTTTGAAGGAGTTCTGCTGCTGCCTGAAACACTGACGGTAAAGAAACACGCACAAAATCAAGCTGTTCTAGAACCTTATCTTCATCTATCAGCGTGCGTCCAGTCAAAGGAATTTGCAAACCAGCAAGAATCATATCCTCTAAACGGTTAAGTTCTTGGAGAATATCTACACCTCCTTGTCCGTTGGGGTTTTCTTGAGGTGGGACATTTTTTCCGTTGTGGTTGGGTTCAGGTTTGGAGAGTTTTGGTTGTAGCATTGGTATATATCCAGGGCAATGTGTGGGGGAACAAGATGATCGACAGAGCCACCAAACTTTGCAATCTCTTTTACCACACTACTACTTAAAAAACTATACTCGTTTGAGGTGGCCAGAAAAACTGTTTCCATCTGAGTGGAAAGTGTTTTATTAGTGTGAGCCATTTGTAGCTCAATCTCAAAATCGGAAACTGCTCGTAAACCACGTAACAAAACTTGTGCTTGTCGCATTTGGGCATAGTTAACGGTAAGTCCATCAAAACTGTCT
The DNA here is from genome assembly GCF_014696195.1 of Sphaerospermopsis sp. FACHB-1094. Lineage (NCBI taxonomy): Bacteria > Bacillati > Cyanobacteriota > Cyanophyceae > Nostocales > Aphanizomenonaceae > Sphaerospermopsis > Sphaerospermopsis sp. FACHB-1094. The sequence continues at coordinate 40,340 of NZ_JACJPT010000022.1, forward strand.
ACCTCCACATTCGGTAAATGTTTTGTAGCCAGACGAATTTGTTCTATCCGTTGTTGCACCGGAAAAAGTGGTATTTTGTTAGGATTTCGCAATACAGCCACTATTACCTCGTCAAACAGCCGACTACCGCGCTGAATGATATCAAGGTGTCCCAATGTAATAGGGTCAAAGCTCCCCGGATAAATAGCAATCATTTATGTAAATTAAACAGCTTTAGGTAATTATAGCGACATACAGGGAATTGGGAATAGGGAATAGGGAATTGGGAATTGGGAATTGGGAATTGGGAATAGCTGATTAGAAAACATAAAAGTGATTACCCAGTCACCAGTCACCAGTCCCCAGTCACCAGTCCCCAGTCCCCAGTCCAGCTTATGATGTTGAGGTCGAGAAAATAGCAGTAGTCAATCAACTTTTTTAGGTAATTTTGCATGGCACTGGATTTTTCTGCTTTGCTCTTGGGATTTCAATTTACTTCTCCAGGACCAATTATATTTGAACTTGGTCCAGTGATTATTCGCTGGTATGGCTTGTTGATTGCCTCAGCCGTGTTAATTGGCGTTAGTCTTTCGCAATATCTGGCAAAGCGTCGTCATGTTAATCCTGAGTTAATTAGTGATTTGTCGATTTGGCTGGTAATTGGGGCTATTCCCGCAGCTAGGCTATATTATGTTTTATTTCAATGGTCAGAATATTCCCAGCATCCAGAGAGGATTATAGCCATTTGGCAGGGAGGTATTGCCATTCATGGAGCAATTATTGGTGGTGTCATAGCGGCATTAATCTTTGCCAAAGTCAAAAAGATATCTTTTTGGCAATTAGCAGATTTAGTAGCGCCTTCGCTGATTTTAGGGCAAGCGATTGGACGTTGGGGTAATTTCTTCAATTCTGAAGCTTTTGGCAGACCAACGGATTTACCCTGGAAGCTGTATATTCCCTTGGATCATCGTCCCCCCAACTTGGCTAATTTTGAATATTTCCATCCCACTTTTCTCTATGAATCTCTGTGGAATTTATTGGGTTTTGCCCTGCTGCTAACTTTATTTTTTCGCGCTTTATCTGGCAAACCACGCCTAAAGGTAGGCACATTATTTCTCGTTTACTGGGTAGCTTACAGCTTAGGACGATTTTGGATTGAAGGCTTACGCACAGATAGCTTGATGCTAGGTCTACTCAGGATTGCACAAATAGTTAGTTTAACGGGAATTTCTTTAGGTTTAGCTGGTTTAGCTTGGCTTTATTTATTCAAACGCCCTTTACCTGATGTTGTTTCTTCCTCTAAAGGTGATGGGGTGACTGGTGATTGGTGATTAGTGACTGGGGAAATGAAGAGGACAAGGAGCTTTCTAGCAGGGAGCAAGGGGAAAAATACCTCTCCCCTGCACCCCGCCCCCGCCCCCTCACAGGGGTAGGTTTTTTACATTGTCGTGAGGGCAAGACTTGGATGACTTGGAAGGACAGTGGACAAGGGAGGAAAACCGTACAAAATCAGATGCTCTTGGTAACCAAAAAAGTCCGTCAAAATACTGTTGTGCGTATCAAATCTTCCTTGTCTACCTTCCCTCCTTGTCTTCCTGGTCCTGCCCAAAAATAAAAAATGCCCCAGAGTTTTCTCTAGGGCTTAACCAGGGTGCATCTACCATATCTCTCTACTAGGCTAGGGGCGTTGATCCGGAAGGGTAGTCAAGAAATGCCAAAAAAATTTTTTTGGGAATAGTTGTGTAGGTTTCTATGAGTGAATGTACGAATGATATGAGTGATGCAAGTTTGATTCCTCCCTTAGAATCAGCAGTGTATATTGTGGGAGCCGGACCTGGAGATCCAGATTTATTAACGGTTAAGGCGCAAAAACTCCTCTCTAGGGCTGATGTAATTTTATTTGCTGATTCTTTAATTCCAGAACAGATTTTAGATATTTGTCGGCAAGATGCCGAGATTATTAAAACGGCGAATAAGACTTTAGAAGAGATTTTACCGATCATGGTGGAAGCGGTGCGATCGCATAAGTCTGTGGTGCGTCTTCATTCTGGTGATCCTAGTCTCTACAGTGCTATCCATGAGCAAATGCAGCTTTTGACGGAGGCGAATATTCCTTTTGAAGTTATCCCTGGTATTAGTGCTTTTCAAGCTGCGGCCGCTAAACTCAAGATAGAGTTAACAGTGCCTAATTTGGTACAAAGTATTATCCTCACCCGCATCAGTGGACGCACAGAAGTACCAGCCAGAGAGGAATTGGCTAGTTTGGCTGCACATCAAGCTAGTTTGTGTTTATACCTGAGTGCGCGTCATGTTGCCAATGCCCAAGCTCAACTCTTGGAACATTACCCACCACAAACCCAAGTCGCTATTTGCTTTCGTATCGGGTGGCCTGATGAAAAAATCCGGGTTGTTCCTCTTGACAAAATGGCAGAATGTACTCAACAAGAACAATTACTGCGAACTACACTTTATATCATTAGTCCTGCCCTCTTACCAGTAACAAGTCGTTCTCGTTTATACCATCCACAACATAATCATTTGTTTCGTTCATCTCATCACTGAATGCAGAAAACAAAGTAAAATTAGGAGAATCATTGCTACCTTCTCAGGATGGCAATTCTCAAATTTTAATGAAGATTTGAAAATTCATTAAGATTATTCCGGCAATTATTTGGTTTTTTTGTAATTTTAAATTTTGAATTGTTGATTATGCCATTAATCAAAGTCCAAACTTCTGTATCTGCTCCAGAAAAAGCTAAAATTGAGTCCATGCTCAAAGGTTTATCAGCGAAGTTAGCTAAACATACAGGTAAACCTGAATCTTATGTCATGACAGCTTTTGAACCTGAAGTACCCATGACTTTTGCGGGAACTACAGAGCCAGTTTGCTATATTGAAATTAAAAGTGTTGGCACAATGAAACCTGAACAAACTTTAGCTATGAGTCAGGAATTTTGCCAGGAAATTAACTTTTGCTTGGGTGTTCCTACAAATAGAATTTATATAGAATTTGCTGACGCTAAGGGTTTTATGTGGGGTTGGAATAGTACAACCTTTGGTTAATGTTTTTTAAGCATTCAGCTATCAGCTATCAGCTATCAGCTAATAAATTTCAGATTAAATAGACATCTGGGGACAAATAATCTAGAGATGTTCCATGAAGCGTCTCTACAAAAGTTGTCTAAAGCATTTAGTTGATGTCTAAATAAATAAACCTAACTATTCCCTATTTATCAAATAATGAGTTATGAGCAAGAGTAATATCTCTGCTATCACTATTCCTGGTTATCGCATCACAGAAGTCATTCATGTTAGCACTAGAACGACTGTATATCGTGGTGAGCAAGAAAAGACTCAAACTCCAGTCATCATCAAAACTTTAAACGCACAATATCCCCAATTGCACGAATTGATATCCTTAAAAAATCAGTTCACAATTACCCAAGAAATAGAACATCCGAATATTATCAAATCCTATGTTTTAGAAACTTATGGTAATAGTTATGCTCTGATTTTAGAAGATATTGACGGCATATCTCTTCATCAATATGCTAAGTGGCAACCATTAACATTAGATTGGTTTTTCCATATTTCTATTTCCATTGTTGAGGCGTTAGAATATCTATATCAAAATAAAATTATTCATAAAGATATCAAGCCCAAAAATATTATTATTAATCCACAAACAAAGAAAATTAAACTCATAGATTTTAGTATTTCTTGTCTTTTACCTAAAGAAGTTGCTGAAATTAAAAACCTAAATGTATTAGAAGGAACGCTTCCCTATATGTCACCAGAACAAACGGGAAGAATGAATCGCGGGATAGACTACCGGACGGATTTTTATTCTTTGGGTGTGACATTGTATGAATTACTCACAGGACAATTACCTTTTATGAGTAATAATCCTTTAGAGTTGGTGCATTGTCATCTGGCGAAAACTCCTGAACATCCCAGGGAAATTAATCCCCAAATTCCTGAGATTGTAGCAGATATCATTCTGAAATTAATGGCAAAAACACCAGAGGAAAGATATCAAACAGCCAGGGGAATTAGATATGATTTAGAAATCTGTCAACAAATGTTATTAAATCAAGGTGCAATTTCTCATTTTGATTTAGGACAAAGAGATATAGCCGACAGATTTATAATTTCTGATAAAATTTATGGTAGAGAAAATGAGATTATTACTTTATTGGATGCTTTTGAAAGAGTCAGTAATGGCAATAAAGAATTAATCTTAGTAGCTGGTTTTTCTGGTATTGGTAAAACTGCGGTTATTAATGAAATTCATAAACCTATTATCCGTCAAAAAGGTTATTTTATTTCTGGCAAATATGATCAATTTCAACGCAATATTCCTTTGTCGGCTTTAGTAAAAGCATTGCAGAGTTTATTACAGCAACTTTTAACCGAAAGTACCGACAAGTTACAAGAATGGAAAAATCATATTCTATCCGCACTGGGAGAACAAGGACAAGTTATCATTGATGTCATTCCCGAACTAGAAAATATGACTGGTAAGCAACCTGATGTCCCAGAACTTACAGGTAGTGCTGCTCAAAATCGCTTTAATTTTCTCTTTGGTAAATTTATTCAAATATTTGCCACAAAAGAACATCCATTAGTAATTTTTTTAGATGATTTACAATGGGCTGATGCAGCTTCTTTGAAGTTAATAGAATTATTAATTAGTGAAACAGATACTCAATATTTATTGTTAATTGGTGCATATCGAGATAATGAAGTCTATACTGGACATCCTTTAATAATCACCTTAGATAATATTAGCAAAGCAGATGTTATATTTAATCAAATAAACCTACAGCCTTTAGATAAATCACACTTAAATCAACTAATAGTAGATACTTTATATTGTCCAGAATCTGAAACAGAATCCCTCACTGAATTACTGTTAATCAAAACCCAAGGAAACCCATTTTTTACTAATCAATTTATGAAATCCATGTATGAGGATGGGTTGATTAGTTTTAATTTTAATCTTGGTTATTGGCAGTGTGATATTTATGCAGCTAAGGCTTTATATCAAAATGATGATATTGTAGAGTTTTTAGGAACGCAAATCAAAAAATTACCAGTTGATACACAAAACATCTTGAAAATTGCAGCTTGTATAGGTAATCAATTTGATTTATATACTTTATCTATCGTCTGTGAAAAATCACAATTAAAAATAGCTACAAATTTATGGAATGCTTTGAAACAAGGTTTGATTTTACCACAAGATGAAAGTTATAAATTTTATGTAGATAGTGCAGATAGTATAGATGTTATTTCCTTATCTGCTGCGGAATTAAAATTAAATAATTTGGAAAGACTGACAGTTAAATATAAGTTTCTCCATGACAGAGTACAACAAGCTGCTTATTTCTTGATTCCTGATGCGGAGAAACAAGCAACACACCTGAAAATCGGCAAATTAATTTTAAAAAATACTGATTCTGGGGAACTAGAAGAAAGAATATTTGAAATAGTCAACCAGCTTAATATTAGTGTTGAATTAATTACTAATGAATTAGATAAATATGAATTAGCTAAACTCAACTTAATTGCAGGGCAAAAAGCTAAGTTGTCTACAGCTTATGAAGCCGCTGTGATATATTTAAGAATGGGTTTAGAACTGTTAGCAATAGATAGTTGGCAAAATCAGTATGATTTGACTTTAAATCTTTATGTAGAAGCTGTCGAAGCCGAATTTTTAAACATTAATTTTGATCAAGCACAAACCTATATAAAAATAGTCAAAAACCATGCACATAGTTTACTTGATCAAGTGAAAGTATATGAAGCAGAAATGCAAATATATATGGCTCAGGTACAAATCCAATTAGCCATTGAAACAGGTTTAAATATTACCAATTTGTTGGGAGTTAACTTAGAAAAAGAACCACCAGAAAACTTAAATGTTGATGATTTAATCAATTTACCTGTGATGACTGCACCGGATAAAATTGCAGCGATGCGGATTTTAGCTAACATGACTGCTGCTAGTTATTTTGTTGATCCGGCATTATTTCCAGCAATTATTTTTACAATGATACATTTATCGGTTAAATATGGTAATTGTTCAAGTTCTGCTCATGGGTATGTGAATTATGGTGTAATATTATGTGGATTTTTCTTAGATATTGATACTGGATACCGCTATGGTAAATTGGCTTTGAATTTATTGGATAAATTGGATGCCAAAGAAATCAAATGTAGAGTTTTGGTAATGTGGAATGCTAATATTAATTTTTGGAAAAATCATGTTGATAAAACAATAGATAGTTTACTGGAATCTATAAATTGTGGTATAGAAGTGGGAGATTTAGAATATGCTGGTTATGCTTCCGCTATGTACAATATAAATATGATATTAAATGGAGAAAATTTAGCATCTATATTTCAGCATCTCGAAACATATATACATTTAATGTGTAATTTCAAGCAAGAGGGAACTGTTCCTGTTCACCAAGTCTGGAAACAGTTTGTGTTGAATTTTTTAGATAGCAATAATATTAAGAAATCGGATTTTAGTGGTAATTCATTTAATGAATCTGTATTATTACCACTTTTATTAGAGACCAACAGCTCTACAACATTGTTTTCTTTGTATTTAGCAAAAAGTATATTTTTTTATTTTTTTAGAAATACTGAAAAATCCCTTGAAAGTGCGGTTAAAGGACAGGAATATTTAAAGTATGTTGTTGGACAAATTACTGTAAGTTACCATAATTTATACTACTCTTTATCTCTTTTGGCTGAATATCCAAATCAATCTATAAGCGAACAAAAGACAAGTTTAAAAACTGTTTTAGCCAATCAAAAACAAATGCAATTTTGGGCTAATCATGCACCGCAAAACTATCAGCATAAGTATGATTTAGTGGCAGCAGAAATAGAAAGAGTTTTGGGTAATAATTGGCAAGCGATGGAACTTTATGATCAAGCAATTGCTGGAGCAAAGGAAAATAAATATATCCAAGAAGAAGCAATTGCGAATGAATTAGCTGCTCAATTTTATCTGGAATCTGGTAAAATAAAAATTGCTCAAACTTACTTAATAGATGCTTATTATTGTTATGTTAATTGGGGTGCTAAAGCTAAAGTAGAAGATTTAGAAATAACCTATCCTCAGCTACTTATTCCTATTCTCAAGCAAAAAGCAATAGACAGTGAAGAACCTAATTTGATTAGTAAGCTTATATCTGATTCTAGCAATAGCAGTGTATCAGCAATTTTAGATTTAGAAACAGTTACTAAAGCATCTCTAGCCATTTCTTCGGAAATTAAGATAGAAAAATTACTACATACTTTACTGGATGTAATTGTAGAAAATACAGGAGCAAAAAAAGCTGTTTTTATTTTACAGCAAGAAGGCAACTTATTTGTTGTACCACAATATCGAGAAAACCAAAAAGTTGAGTTAAACTTTACACAATTCAGTGAGCATCAAAACTTACCATTAAGCGTTATCAATTATGTTTTGAATACTCAAAAAGACATCTTGATTAATGATGCTACTAATGAAAAAACATTTGCTGTTGATCCTTATATTATTAAATATCAACCTAAATCTATTCTCTGCAATCCTATTTGCAATCAAGGTAAAGTTATCGGCATTATCTATTTAGAAAATGATTTAACAGTAGGTGCATTTACCCCGGAAAGACTGAAAGTATTAAAACTTTTATCTTCCCAAGCAGCTATTTCCTTAGAAAATGCCCAACTCTATGGTAAATTAGAAGAAAAAGTTGCCAATAGAACTCAGGAATTAAATGAAAAAAATCTGCACTTAGAAAAAACACTGCGGGAATTACAATTTACACAACTGCAATTAATTCAAACGGAAAAAATGTCTAGTTTAGGACAATTAGTTGCTGGTATTGCCCATGAAATTAATAATCCTGTAAATTTTATCTATGGTAATATCGATCATGCTCAAAACTATATTGAAGCTTTGATAAATTTGCTCAATCTTTATAAACAAGAGTATCCCCAACCTACATCTTTATTGCAACAAAAGATGGCAGAAATAGATTTAGATTTTTTGATTGTAGACTTACCAAAAATACTCAGTTCAATGTCTGTAGGTGCAGATCGTATCCGCAACATTGTTCTAGGATTACGTAATTTTTCCCGTTTAGATGAATCAGAAATGAAGTTTGTAGATATCCATGAGGGGATTGAAAGTACATTAATGCTGTTGCAACCCCGGTTTAAGGAAAAGTTAGGTTATGCACAAAATATAGTTACTAAAGATTATGGTAAGTTACCTTTAGTTATCTGTTACGCTTCGCAGCTAAATCAGGTGTTTATGAATATTATCAGTAATGCGATTGATGCTTTATATCAACATGAGCAGAGTTTATCAAAAGCGGAAAAAGAATTGTATTTTAGTCAAATTAAAATTAGTACAGCTATCATTAATAATGATTGGGTGAAAATTTCCATTAAAGATAATGCAATGGGAATTAATCCAGAAATTAAACAACGGATATTTGATCCTTTTTTCACAACTAAACCTGTTGGTGAAGGTACAGGTTTAGGTTTATCAATTAGTTATCAAATTATCGTAGACAAACATAGTGGGAGAATAGAGTGCTTGTCTGAACCGGGAATGGGTACAGAATTTATTATTCAAATTCCTATTAATTCGCGTCAGAAAAGCAACACAAGTTGAGAGCATGGGTGTAGGATAGAGATATAGAATCAAATTATGGTTTTTTTATGTCTGCTACACCCCTGGTATCTCTGGTAAATTCCACTAACTCTACAAACTCTACCACTGCAAACTCTGAACTTGTTTCCCCTCTTCTCGGTGCTTCGGTAGCTGAGTTAACCGCTTGGGTTCAAGAACAAGGACAACCTGGATACCGGGGGAAACAACTACATAATTGGATATATGATAAAGGTGTGCGTAATTTAGCAGATGTTTCTGTATTTCCTAAAAGTTGGCGAGAAAAAGTTATGGATATTCCTATAGGTCGTTCATCTCTACATTATCGTTCTGTTGCTGCTGATGATACGGTAAAATATCTGTTGAAATTAGCAGATGGAGAAATTATTGAAACTGTTGGTATTCCCAGTGATAAGCGGTTAACGGTTTGTGTTTCTACTCAAGTTGGTTGTCCAATGGCCTGTGATTTTTGTGCGACGGGGAAAGGAGGTTTTAAACGTAATCTGAGTCGTGCAGAAATTGTGGATCAAGTTTTAACTGTACAGGAAGATTTTCAGCAACGGGTGAGTAATGTGGTGTTTATGGGGATGGGTGAACCGTTGTTGAATACGGAAAATGTAATTTTGGCTTTGAAATCTTTAAATCAAGATGTGGGAATAGGAGCGCGATCGCTCACTGTTTCTACTGTAGGTATTCGCGATCGCATTCGTCAATTAGCCGAACACCATTTTCAAATTACCCTCGCTGTCAGTCTTCATGCACCAAACCAAACATTAAGAGAGCAAATTATTCCCAGTGCTAAACCCTACCCCATCGAAGACTTACTCGCAGAATGTCGAGAATATGTAGAAATAACCGGACGCAGAGTAACTTTTGAATATATCCTTTTAGCGGGAGTAAATGACTTACCAGAACACGCTTTAGAATTATCAAAACGTCTGCGCGGTTTTCAAAGTCATGTGAATTTAATTCCTTACAACCCTATCGAGGAAGTAGATTATAAAAGACCAAACCGCGATAGAATACAAGCTTTTGTTAATGTTCTCCAACAACAAAACATTGCTGTGAGTGTCAGATATTCTCGCGGTTTAGAAGCAGACGCAGCTTGTGGACAACTGAGAAGAAATAAAAGGTAATTGGTAATTCATAATTCATAATTCATAATTCATAATTATAAATTACTACCCAATCACCAATCACCAATCACCAATCACCAATCACTATTTTTTAGCATAAATACCTGGTGCATAAGCCTCAATAACCCTACCAGTGCGAGTGCAGCTAATCATCAGGTAATCACAGGTTGGGCATTGGGTTCTGGTGACTTGACTCTCAGCAATAAAGTGACGTTCAGCTGTACTGCCGCAATTTGGGCAATGAATTTTTTGTAAAACTTGCATTTTAAAACCCCTGGATTAAATAATGTTGGTAAAAATCCGTAACTCTAGCCAGTCAAGATTTATAGCCACAGAGGCGGCTCTTTTTTAACAAATTTAACAATTTAAAAATTTCACGTAAGTAGTCGTGCAAAATAAATTTTATATTTGGGAGAGGGAACAGGGAACTATTAACAGGGAACAGATACAGATAAGGAATACAGAGATTTTTGTTTGTTCCAAAAATGTTAAATTAATTTTGCCCAGGTACTTATCCTTATTCATTATCTTAGTCTTCTTATTTTTATTCGTCACACTTTAGATATATAAATTTACTTTTCCTGTAACTTTTGTTTTCATTCTTAGTGATCCCCGTACTTTAATCTTTGAGACAAGTATATTTATCCTCTTGTTTTCAAATAGGTTGTTTTTGTATTCAACCGCCACAGAAAAAGAAAAACTGTATTTTAAGTCACAAAATATTTTTCTTTAGATTTTGTTAAGCTTTTCGCTGTATAAATTGTATTTCAGATTACATTTATATTCTCGGCTATAGTGGTATTTACTACCTTTATTACCTTTATTAGAGAAAATATCATTACATGACTCAGTGATAATTTAAGCAAAACTTCCAACATGAGATAATACAGTAATCAACTACTTTTGCTAATCTAGAGATTAGTAATGGGTAATGAGAAATGGGTAATTAGTAATAGATATTCTTAATTATTAATTGCCCATTATTTCTTATCATGTAAGACTTTAAGAGTTATCGAATTAGCGAGATTACACCAAAAAATAGCCAACATTACAGCATTTACCAAGTTAGTGAGGTACAGATTTTTTTATCTTAGGGAATTGGGAATTGGCAATTAGGAATTAGGAATTAGGAATTGGTAACAGTAAATAAATTAGGGTGTACCTCATGAGACTGGGAAACGCTATAGAAAAGATACATTACATAAAATCACGACCTATATTAGGGGTTGCTGAGAAAGTCTTTTCGTGTTCGCGCAGCGTGACGTAAGTCATGGGAATAGGAGTCAGGAGGAGAATTAAAGACATTTTTTTATTTCTGGCTGCCCATAAAAGTGCAAGGTTTTTCAGACTCAAGACTCTATAACGAAAGCACCTACCGTCTTTTTTATGAGCCTTTTTGGTTTATTCCGCATCCCCTATATTAGCAAAAACCACGCGGTGATAGGGATAGAGGATTTGACTGTATCCGAGATGTTAGCTAATGGGAAATTATCAAAAGCTATATCAGATATGGGCTTTTATGAATTTAGAAGACAACTAGTACCGCTTCGCGGAAGTCAAAAGTCAAAAGTCAAAAGTCAAAAGTCATACTAGAATATAAAACACAACTATATGGCAGTAAGTTAGTAATTGTGGATAGATTTTATCCCAGTAGAGACGTTATAGATTTAGTAGCTAGAAGCATCTTAGAAGAAAAAGCAAGGAATTTCTACTATGCTCATTTGCCCGCAATGTCAATTTGAAAATCCCAATGACAATAAGTTTTGTCAAAGTTGTGGCACGTCTTTAACTTATAAGACTTGTCCTGAATGTGGGGCAGAAGTCCTTTTAAATAATCAATACTGTCACAAGTGTGGTGCAGAATGTGGCACGATTTGGTGGGCAATGATTACCCAAGAAACATCTGTCGTCTTTTCCGAATTTGGGGAAGAAAAATTAACACCAGATATAGGTAACACAAACACCCGTCTACAATTTGCGGTAGGCTCATTTTTAGATCGGGGACAACGCTATCAATTATTAGAACCTTTACCAGAACCGGAAGTGATAGCGGGTGGTACTGAGTATAAAGTCAAAGTTTTAGATTGCCAACCCTTTCACATTTCACCTATTGAGGCGATGCTGGAACATCAACCACAGGGTTTGATTGTGCCATCGGTGAGTGTAATTGGCATTCCTAGTTTGGCTCAAGCTTATGTGGCATTACAACAGGAAATGTCACCGGGAATACCCATAATTCACGATGCTTGGCAACAAGATAATATGCAGGTGGTACTGATTGAAGACCGTTCCCATTGGCAGTTGTTACTGAAGGCGTGGCAAGATCCAGCCACCCATCCACTACAGATTTTACACTGGTGTTATCAGATGATCCAACTTTGGGAGATACTGAAACCAGTGAATTGTCGTCAAAGTTTGTTGAAGTTATCAAATCTGCGACTAGATGAAGACCAAACACTGGGGTTGCAACGGTTGGATCTGGAAACACCTACTAAAAATTTGCCTACTGATGGCGAGCGGCCTTTAACTATCAAGTCTTTGGGAAGGGTTTGGCGCAATTTATGTCTACAGTCTCAACATACTCATATTGCCTCTCTTGTGGAAATTTTGGATGATTTAGAAGCTGGTAAGATTGCAACTGGGGAAGAATTGCGATCGCATTTGGAGGAAATATCCACAGAACTACAATCACCTTCTAACTCTGGTCTTGCTTCTACAGAGACAAAATATACTTCTGCGCCAACTTTGTTGCAAGATGATAATTGTCAGGATGAGGAAAGAAATGAAGATGCACCGACAATTATCTTGCCAATGCAATTAAGGAGTGTGGAAGATGTAGGACGCACTGATGTCGGTCGTCAACGTGATCACAACGAAGATTATTTTGCCATTGAAACCAAGCAGCAAAAGCTGGATGTACCTGGAAATCGCCATTTGCAAGCTAGGGGTTTGTATATTCTCTGTGATGGTATGGGGGGACACGCTGGAGGTGAGGTGGCCAGTGAGTTGGCTGTAACTACTTTGCGAAAATACTTTCAAGAAAAGTGGGTTGGGGAGGAACTACCAACATCTGAAATGATCGAAGCAGCGGTTTTGTTAGCTAATCAAACGATTTATGATCTCAATCAACAAGGACTGCGTTCTGGTGTGGGGCGCATGGGTACAACTTTGGTGATGTTATTGATGCAAAACACTAAGTTAGCAGTTGCCCATCTGGGAGATAGTCGTCTTTATCGCCTCACACCCAAGGGCGGTCTAGAACAAATGACTGTAGACCATGAAGTGGGTCAACGGGAAATTGCTAAAGGATTATCTCCCAGTGTAGCTTATGCTCGTCCAGATGCCTACCAACTGACTCAAGCTTTGGGTCCACGAGATGCCGATTTTGTCCATCCTGATATCAATTTCTTTGAGATTCATGAAGATTGTTTGCTGTTGTTGGTTTCCGATGGGTTATCAGATAATGATTTATTGGAAACTAATTGGCAGACTCACCTCACACCGTTGCTCAGTTCGAGTACAAATTTGGAATCAGGTCTGAGCGACTTGGTTGATCTAGCAAATGAATACAATGGTCACGACAATATTACGGCTATATTGATTCGGGTTAAGGTTTCTCCGATACAAACAAGCTAACTCATGCTAACTAGCTGTTAACCCTATCGGCAAAGTTGACATAGAATGGAAATGAGGTTGATAGGCCATGTCTTTACAAGTAGTTCTCTTTTCTGATAGATAAATAATTATGAATTATAAATTTTGATTGTGGTAACACTGACCCTGTTAGACACGAAAAATAAAACGCCGCTTAAACAGTGGAGTTTTCAGGGTTCCTCTGTGATTCGCATTGGTCGCGCGGTGGATAATCATGTTGTACTCAATGATAGTTTAGTTTCTCGGTATCATCTGCAACTTCAACAATTGAGTGCTGGCAGCAGCAGTGATGCTTGGCAGGTAATTAGTCAAGGGACAAATGGTACTTTTCTTAATGGTGTTCTGGTAACAAAAAGTACGTTATCCGATAATTCTCTCCTGCAACTAGCACAGGGAGGACCTATACTCAAATTCCAACTTGAGGATATACCGGAACTGACGGTTTCACCTTGGCAACCAATACACCAGGAAATTGAGAAAGTTGCAGTTTCCCATTGCAATCACGAAGGAAATTCCCCAAATAATATATTTTGTGTTCACTGTGGTCAACCGCTAACTGTGATCAAGCGAATTCGCCATTATCAGGTCTTACGCACACTGGGACAGGGTGGTATGGGTACTACTTACCTAGCTTGGGATGCTACAGGTGTAATTACAGGTGTTCCTCAACTGTTGGTGTTAAAGCAGATGAATGCGGATATGGCTAAAATTGCTAAAGCGCAGGAGTTGTTTGAACGAGAAGCGAAAACTCTGAAATGTCTTAATTATCGAGGAATTCCCAAATATTATGATTTTTTTGCCGAAGATAGGAAAAACTACTTGGCAATGGAGTTAATTCACGGACAGGATTTGGAAAAGCGTGTATATACTACTGGTCCTGTGACTCCTCATCAGGCGATCGCTTGGATGATTCAGACTTGCGATATTTTAGATTATCTCCATAACCAAGATCCACCTCTGATTCACCGGGATATTAAACCTGCTAATTTGATGGTAAGAAATGCTAATAATCAAATTGTGGTGTTGGATTTTGGTGCTGTGAAGGAAATTGGCACTGCACCAGGGACGAGGATCGGCGCTGAAGGTTATTGCGCTCCTGAGCAGGAACGAGGACAACCATTGACACAATCGGATTTGTATGCTATCGGTCCAACGCTGATTTTTTTACTGACTGGGCAAAATCCTGTAAATTTTATCCGCCACAGGGGACGTGGTGTTTGTTTTGATGTGAAAAATGTGCCGACAATTACTCCTCAACTCCGCGAAATTATTGAACGGGTGACGGAAGCTTTACCACGCGATCGCTTTCAAAGTGCTAAGGAGTTGGCTAAGGCTTTGATGGCTTGTTAGTGATTGGGTAATGGGTAATGGGTAATTGGTAATTGGTAATTACGTGAAATTCTTTTCCCAGTCACCAGTCCCCAGTCACCAGTCCCCAGTCCCTAATCTTCGTCCCAAGTTTCTACTGCTAATAGATCACCAATGGGATCTTGCATACTAAAGCCAAAGTCCAGGAGTTCTTGTTTCCAGTGTTGCCATTCATTGCCGTAGAGGAAGGCAATTTTCCAGATGCTATCGCTGGGCTTGATAATACTGGATTCTACGAGTGATTGCACATTGCGCTGCAATTTCACCATAGGGTGAATCACTTGCTGAGTCATAACCTCGATGTGGTTCAAATTTTATTTGTGTGAATACTTAGTTAAAACTGCTTTCCAGTTGGCATTTTTTACTGGTGCGCGAGTCCTATAGTTTGGCGAAGCTAGTCTTAACTTCTAGAGTATATCATAAATGATTCTGGGAAATTGCTAAAAATTTGGTTTTGTACGGTAATTACGACTAAAGGCAGGAGGCACAGGAGGCTGTGATATTTTCTTGGGGTTTGTGGGTAATCTCATAAATAGGAGAGGAAGATTGCTGTTTTTCTGTGTTTACCGCAGCAAGTATTGATACATGGCTAGTTCTGGTAGTGATTACTTAGAAAAACGTCGTCAGCAAATTGCAAGAAAGCAAAGAATTGTTACATATATTTCTTTATTGGGCTTCGGTGGTTCTATATTGTTTGGGGGGTTTAGTACGATTCAACGGGCTTGGCAACAACCGCAGCAATCGGTGGTTGAATCTGCTGAGACTGGGTTAGAGAAACAAATTAAGGGTTATGAGTTGGTTTTGCAGCGTGAACCTAATAATCAAGTTGCTTTGGAGAAGTTGTCAGTGATGAAGTTACAGATGGGGGATAATCAGGGAGCGATCGCTCTGATGGAACGTTTGGTGAAGTTGCATCCTGATCGGGAGGATTACCAGACTGTGTTGGCGGATGTGAAAAATAGAGCAGAGGGAAATAATCAAGCGGCTAAATAAGTGAGCTATTACGCATTTAAATTTTATGAACTAAACAAGTTTAACTCTTGTGAGGTGGGCATCCCTGCCCGCCCTAATATTTGCCCTAATATTGAATTGTTTACAATAAACTCAGGTGAATGCCATGCCATAACCTATCCTAGCTAACACAAACCTACACAATGGGAAATTATGGACACTGTGAAACTTGATATGAAACTTGATCTGCCAACTGATCTACCCACCCAATTACCAGACCATACTCAATTACCCTGTGAAGATGGAACTTTTGTGAAAAATTTTCAAGAACATCCTCAAAGTATTTTATTAACAGAATCTATTTGGTCAAGATTACAGGAAATTCATCCAGATAAACAATTTTGTATAGGTCAAGATAGCGGTATTTATTGGCGTATTACTGAGCCACCACAAAAAGGAGCAGAAGCACCAGATTGGTTTTATGTTCCTGATGTACCGCCAACTTTAAATGGACAAATGCGCCGTTCTTATGTGTTATGGCAAGAATTTGTCGCTCCTTTAATTGTGATTGAATTTGTCTCAGGTAATGGTGCTGAAGAAAGGGATGAAACGCCATATTTAGGTAAATTTTGGGTGTATGAAAAAGCGATTAGAGTACCTTTTTATGGAATTTATGAAGTGCAGAAAGCATCATTGGAATTATATCATTTAGTTGAGGGAAAGTATTATTTAATGTCACCTAATGAAAGGGGTCGTTATCTAATTCAAAAAATGGGTGTAGAGTTGGGTATTTGGCAAGGAACATATAAAAATGTAGAGTTACCTTGGTTAAGATGGTGGGATTTAGATGGTAATTTATTGTTAACAGGAGAAGAACAAGCTGAACAGGAAAAACAACGGGCTGAACAGGAAAAACAACGGGCTGAACAGGAAAAAAAACGGGCTGAACAAGAAAAACAACGGGCTGAACAAGAAAAACAACGGGCGGATAAATTAGCGGCTAAATTGCGACAATTGGGAATAGAATTAGATGAGTAAATAGACTGCTAGAACACCGATGCATTAATCGTAAGGGCGTATAGCATTCGGACAGAATATGAACTGGTTTCAGCAATAGGTTATCACCCGAATGCTTCGCCCCTACAAGGTAAGTCCCTAAACCTTTGGCGGATATGATTAATCAATAACAGATAAAATAGGAGTGAATAAAATTATGCTCCCATTCACCACAGAAGAAACAATTTCCAACTCAGAAGAACAACTGATTAATTTTCCCAACCAACATGATCTCCCCTGTGATGACGATGACGTTATGGAAACTCTGCGACATAAATACCAAATGGATTTACTTTTGGAAACCATCTACCCTTGGTTAGAAAAACGTCAAGATGGTTTTGCCGCAGGGAATATGTTTGTTTATTTTAGTCCCTACCAAGTGAAAAAATATGATTATAAAGGTCCTGATTTTTTCTGTGTTTTAGATGTATCACAACAGGAAAGAAAAAGCTGGGTAGTTTGGGAAGAAGGAAAAACCCCTGATGTGGTGATAGAGTTATTATCAGAAAGCACTGCTAATTATGATAAAACTAAGAAAAAATTAGTTTATCAAGACCGGATGCGAGTACCGGAGTATTTCTGGTATGATCCTTTTAATCCTGATGATTGGGCGGGTTTTGCTATTGTTGAGGGAGTATATCAACCTCTAACCCGTGATGATAAAAATCGCTATATTAGTAAGAAATTGCAATTAGCTTTAGTGTGTTGGCAAGGTGTGTATAGAGGTGTGGATACGGTTTGGTTACGGTGGGAAACTTTAGATGGTGAGTTGCTGTTAACAGATAAAGAAGTTAGTGAACAGGAAAAACAACGTGCTGAACAGGAAAAACAACGTGCGGATGATGCAGAATTAGAAATAGCAAGGTTAAGGGATTTGTTGAAAAATTCAGGTGTTGATATTAATGGTTTAGAGTAAAAATCAATAGATCCCGGACTTATTAAATAATTCTGGGATCTGGTTATAAACAATAAAAATGTAAGCGAATACTTACATAAAAACTTTATTGTCTGAATCAGGATATCCAGGATTTAAGGATTGACAGGATGAACTAGAACAATAGACATCTCCAGAAAAATATATTTGCCACATCTGTAAATAAGCTTTCTCCATTTCCCGCGCAAATTTCTTACCATTCCAGAGGGGAGATGTTTGTCTTGATTTTCGTAGTTTCCATACTATTTCTTGTCTTAATTTTTCATCCTTACCCAACCTTACACCCCACTCTACATACTCTTCATCACTCCAAGCTATTCCTTCAGTTACACCCACATTCATCATCATTGTATAACTATTACGGGCTGCAAATTGTTCTCCCACTCTGGTAACTATAGGTATTCCCATCCATAATGTTTCTAGGGTTGTGGTTGCACCGTTGTAAGGATAGGTATCTAAGACAACATCCGCAATAGCTAAATTAGCACGATGTTCTGTATCTAACGGTGCAGAAGGTAAAAATCTTAACTGTTTTAAATCAACTCCTTCTGCTTCCGCAATTGGGGCGATAAAATCTTGTAAATCTTGATAATTAGTTCGATGACTTTTGAGGAGAAAATAACTATTAGGTACTTGTTTAAGAATTTGTAATTGCAATCGGATATTCTGAGGATTACGTTTTAATCCCGTTTGAGAACTAAAATAAATAATCCCATCTTCAGAAATATCTAAAGATTCTCTGGTGAGAGTTGGTGTTCCTATAGTAAAACCATCAATACCAATATAATTTTCAGGCAGTCGCCAAATTTTTTCTGTGTAATAATCCTGTGCTGATTCTGGTAGAACATAGTGATCAGCCATAAAATAATCTACTGTGGGAAAACCAGTCCCATCATACCCTAACCAACTAATTTGAATGGGTGCAGGTTTCAAGGCTAAAATGGCGCAACCACCATAGGAAGTTAAACTATCTAAATCAACTAAAATATCTATCTCATCTGCATTAATTTTATCTGCCATTGCTACCATTGACAAACATTCTTGATGATAACGCTCACCAAATTCGTTCTTGTAAGCTTGTTGATGGGGGTCGTAAATATTCTCTTTTAAAGAATACAGATAAATATCAAATTGCTGAGGATCATGATATTTTAACAACCACCAAGCTAAGAAACCCACAGAATGAGTACGAAAACATTCTGATAAATAGCCTATTCTTAAAGGACGCTCACTCAAAGCAGGACGATGTGATTGAAAACGTTTTTGATAAGTATTAATATTTTCGGGAAAACTTTTCCACAACACTTGTTGAGATAAAGCAGCTAATCCATTGCGAATTAATCTATTTTCACGTGGATTATCTTCCATGTATAACAAAAAAGCGCCAATGCTAAGAAGCTGAACTAAGCTTTCGTCGTCTGATTTGCTGTTGACAACATTAGATAAATATAGTTTATATGCTTGGTAAGCTTGAACTGCTTTTTCCCAACTTGCACAAGAAGTTAATAATGCGTCTAGTAAGTAATGGTAACCATTAATTTGATCAATTGGTTTTTGAGCAAGGGCTAAATATTTTTTCACCCAATCAATAGATTCTTTAGTATAAGCTGATCCTAGTCTTTGCAAAGGAGCAACAATTTTTCTAATGCAATCTAAATTATTTGGGTCTAAATGGAGAGCAACTTTTGCAAAGTAAATTGACATATAAGACTGAGAAAACCGATAATAAGCTTCGGCTTTTCCTTTCAGTAATGGAATAATGGTGTCAGATGTTGATAAATGAATTATAAATTTTTCAAGCAGATGATCAACAAAGGGAGGAGGAGTAACTGGATCAAGATGAACTAACTTTTCAATTACTTTAACTAATAAATTTTCGTCAAAAACAGGGGTTTCTGTTAGTTGAGATATAGTTTCAACTAATTGATTAATATTCGTTTCCAGATCCTCAATATTTAAGTCAGTGTTTAGTTCAATTATTTTTAAAAGATTATTAATATCATCAGGTATAAATTCTTTAATGTGTTGACGAATTACCCAAGCTAATTTATTGTTAGAATTTGCTTCTTGTTCTTGAGCAGAATGTAATAAAATTTCTGTTAATTCTTGCAACCAAGATTCTGACTCTTCTTCTCCAAATTCCAGAAGGGGAGTCATCCATGTAATTTGGGCTTCTTCCTCTCTACCCTCTAATAATAAGGCTAACCCTAAATACCAATAATTAGAAACATCTCTGGGATTTTCAGCAATATTTTGTTCATATTCTGGAATACTTAACAAAGTTAAAGCTGAAGCAACTTGATTATTTAACTGGGTAGTCATAATGAACAAACTGGAAATCGTTTGGAAATATCTTACCAAGTGAGATTACGCCTGATCTGAAAATAAGCTTAAAAATCAAAAGCATTGTAGGGATTAACGACTGTTAACCCCTACATAATGTGATAAAATCAGGTAAAAATGCTAGATGCACTTCCATTGATCTAGCATTTCCAACAAGCAAAAATTAAGTGTTATTTCATTTTTTCCAGACCAGTACAAGCTGAAGTGTTAGGAGTAGTGCTTAAATTAGGTGCAGCAACTGATGTTCCTGTCTGCACACCTGTTGTCTGACAAGCAATAGCTTCAGTTTGACCAGTAGTGAGAATGACTACACCACCAGAAAAACCTTTGAGAGAACTTGGGTCTTTTGTTGTCGCTAGAACAACTGTGCTGTTTACATCGGCGCTGGGTATTGTATAATTATAGAAATCTGTTGATGAAGGAATACCTATTTTGAGCTGGTCAAACGTTGTCGCAAAGGATGTATTCTCAATCCGGTATGACTGTTGCGCTTTGTTTACTGAATTTACATAGGTTTTTGCTTCTGATTGTTTAGCTTTTGCAGCTTGGTTAAGGAAAGAAGGTAGCGCGATAGCAGATAGAATAACGATGATGATGATAACAACTAATAATTCAATCAGGGTGAAACCTTCGTTTTCTTTCTTTTTACCCAGGATGTGTTCTAAGAATTTTGCTTTCAGTTCAGTTTTCATAGTAGTTTTCCTTCAGGTGAAGTATTGTTTGTTTCTTTGTACAAATAACTTACCCACATCTGATCAGTTTCATATCACCTCTAGCAAAAATTTTTTTACCATCTTGTCAAAAGTGATGAAAATGGGCTAAAACCTTTATTTAGCAATACTTTACCTGTATATTGTTCGAGTTTAAAAGAGTTAAATAATTGTATATCTTAATTAATCTTGTTCTTGAAGCAACGAGTATCAATACTGACTCAAATCAGAGGTAAATAGGGTTTGCTGAATAAACCTAAAACCTTGATATATCAAAGGTTAGAGGCTGATAAACACAGAAATTAGTGCAAGGGTTTTGAAGGGT
>NZ_JACJPT010000221.1:0-2935 GCF_014696195.1 Sphaerospermopsis sp. FACHB-1094
GAGGTCAAGCCCTCGGTCTATTAGTACCCCTCTGCTACATACATTACTGTACTTCCACATAGAGCCTATAAACGGGTGTTCTGCCCGTGACCTTACCCACTTAAAGTGGTGAGAACACTCATCTTGAGGTGGGCTTCCCACTTAGATGCTTTCAGCGGTTATCCGCTCCGAACTTGGCTACCCAGCGTCTACCGTTGGTACGATAACTGGTACACCAGCGGTTCGTTCCTCCCGGTCCTCTCGTACTAAGGAGGACTCCTCTCAATGTTCTTGCGCCTGCACCGGATATGGACCGAACTGTCTCACGACGTTCTGAACCCAGCTCACGTACCGCTTTAATGGGCGAACAGCCCAACCCTTGGGACGTACTTCCGCCCCAGGTTGCGATGAGCCGACATCGAGGTGCCAAACCTCCCCGTCGATGTGGACTCTTGGGGGAGATCAGCCTGTTATCCCTAGAGTAACTTTTATCCGTTGAGCGACGGCCATTCCATGCTGCGCCGTCGGATCACTAAGGCCTACTTTCGTACCTGCTCGACTTGTCGGTCTTGCAGTCAAGCTCTCTTAATGCCTTTACACTCGTCGCACGGTTTCCAAGCGTGCTGAGAGAACCTTTGCGCGCCTCCGTTACCTTTTAGGAGGCGACCGCCCCAGTCAAACTGCCCACCTGAAACTGTCCTCTCTCCGGCTCACGGAGATGAGTTAGAATTCTAGCTTCGCCAGAGTGGTATCTCACCGTTAGCTCCCTTCTCCCCACAAGGAGAAGTTCATCGCTTCCCACCTATCCTGCGCAAGCGAAGCCCGAACACAATTCCAGGCTACAGTAAAGCTTCATAGGGTCTTTCTGTCCAGGTGCAGGCAGTCCGTATCTTCACAGACATTCCTATTTCGCCGAGTCTCTCTCTGAGACACCATCCAGATCGTTACGCCTTTCGTGCGGGTCGGAACTTACCCGACAAGGAATTTCGCTACCTTAGGACCGTTATAGTTACGGCCGCCGTTCACCGGGGCTTCGGTCGTCAGCTTCATGTTACCACTGACCAACTTCCTTAACCTTCCGGCACTGGGCAGGCGTCAGCCCCCATACGTCCTCTTTCGAGTTTGCGGAGACCTGTGTTTTTGGTAAACAGTCGCCTGGATCTCTTCACTGCGACCCACTCTCGTGGGCACCCCTTCTTCCGAAGTTACGGGGCCATTTTGCCGAGTTCCTTAGAGAGAGTTATCTCGCGCCCCTTGGTATTCTCAACCTCCCTACCTGTGTCGGTTTCGGGTACGGGTAACATATGTTCATCACATTACTAGCTTTTCTTGGCACTATCCTTCACCACGCAACGGTCGTAACCGTCTCCCAAACCAATCAGGGTATGGTTATCTTTCATGCGTCCCTAGCAATGCTCCCATACGTTAGTCAGGGATTGTTGACCCTGTGTCCATCGACTACGCCTTTCGACCTCGCCTTAGGTCCCGACTAACCCAGAGTGGACGAACCTGGCTCTGGAACCCTTAGGGTTTCGGGGCATTGGATTCTCACCAATGTTTGCGCTACTCAAGCCGACATTCTCACTTCCGTTTCGTCCACAGCTGCTCGCCGCTACTGCTTCTACCTACGACGGAACGCTCCCCTACCGATTAATTAATTAATCCCACAGCTTCGGTACATCACTTAGCCCCGTTCATTTTCGGCGCAGGATCGCTTGACTAGTGAGCTATTACGCACTCTTTCAAGGGTGGCTGCTTCTAGGCAAACCTCCTAGTTGTCTGTGCAATCCCACCTCCTTTATCACTTAGTGATGATTTGGGGACCTTAGCTGGTGGTCTGG
The DNA here is from genome assembly GCF_014696195.1 of Sphaerospermopsis sp. FACHB-1094. Classification (NCBI taxonomy): domain Bacteria; kingdom Bacillati; phylum Cyanobacteriota; class Cyanophyceae; order Nostocales; family Aphanizomenonaceae; genus Sphaerospermopsis; species Sphaerospermopsis sp. FACHB-1094. The sequence goes on from NZ_JACJPT010000221.1 coordinate 1,821, forward strand.
GCTGTTTCCCTCTTGACGATGAAGCTTATCCCCCACCGTCTCACTGGCAATGTGTTCACTGGGTATTCTGAGTTTGTCTCGATTTGGTACCGGTCTCCCAGCCCGCACCGAAACAGTGCTTTACCCCCCAGCTTTAATCATTACCGCTGCGCCTCAACACATTTCGGGGAGAACCAGCTAGCTCCTGGTTCGATTGGCATTTCACCCCTAACCACACCTCATCCGCCGATTTTTCAACATCGGTCGGTTCGGACCTCCACTTGGTGTTACCCAAGCTTCATCCTGGACATGGTTAGATCACCAGGGTTCGGGTCTATAAATACTGATTATCGCCCTCTTCAGACTCGGTTTCCCTTTGGCTCCAGCATTCTCGCTTTAACCTACCAGTACCTATAAGTCGCCGGCTCATTCTTCAACAGGCACGCGGTCATCCGTTTAATCGGACTCCCACTGCTTGTAAGCTAATGGTTTCATGTTCTGTTTCACTCCCCTTCCGGGGTTCTTTTCACCTTTCCCTCGCGGTACTTGTTCGCTATCGGTCACACAGTAGTATTTAGCCTTACGAGATGGTCCTCGCTGATTCACACGGAATTTCACGTGCTCCGTGCTACTCGGGATTCAGCTCCTATCCTTTAACTTTCGACTACAGGACTTTCACCTCCTCTGGTGCAGTATTTAGCTGCTTCGTCTAGTCTCTAGATTCGTTATTGCTGTCCCACGACCCCAAAAGGTAAACCTCTTGGTTTAGGCTTTTCCCCTTTCGCTCACCACTACTAGGGGAATCTCTAGTTGATTTCTTTTCCTCTGGCTACTAAGATGTTTCAATTCGCCAGGTTGGCTCTTTCCTGTCTATATATTCAACAGGTAGTTCATAGGGTTGCCCCATTCGGATATTTCCGGCTCACCGTTTGCTTCCAACTCCCCGGAACATTTCGTCGGTAACCACGTCCTTCTTCGCCTCTGTGTGCCAAGGTATCCACCATTAGCCCTTATTAGCTTGACCACTTAACATTGGTTTTTTTTCATTTCAGTTATCTGCTGCTAAAGCACTAGATTACTGAACTGCCTCGCGTTACTATGCAGTTTTCAAGGTTCTGGCTGGTATTTACCCAGCA
>NZ_JACJPT010000023.1:0-60342 GCF_014696195.1 Sphaerospermopsis sp. FACHB-1094
CGTATTATATATCAAGTAGTTGATTTTTTCCTAAAAATATATTGATTTTTGTCAATATAAGTATAGTTTTGTCTATGAAATTGTCAACTTAGGACTTGCTCTTCGGGTTTAATTACATTTCGATTCTTAAAATACTCACTTAATCTGTTTAACCCTGTTTTTTCTGTTGTTTCTGGTTTCAACTCCTCTGTTTCTAATGAGTCAGCGGGTGTTTTACGAATTTCAATTTCAGGAGTAGGAGTTGTTTCTACTTTGGGTTCTACCTGTGGTTGAGGAATAGGAGAAACTTCAATTTCTGGAACTGTGGGTTTTTCTACTTTGGGTTCTACCTGGGGTTGAGGAATAGGAGAAACTTCAATTTCTGGAACTGTGGGTTTTTCTGTCTTGGGTTCTACCTGTGGTTGAGGAATAGGAGAAACTTCAATTTCTGGAACTGTGGGTTTTTCTACTTTGGGTTCTACCTGTGGTTGAGGAATAGGAGAAACTTCAATTTCTGGAACTGTGGGTTTTTCTACTTTAGCTTCTATCTGTGGTTGAGGAATAGGAGAAACTTCAATTTCTGGAACTGTGGGTTTTTCTACTTTAGGTTCTATCTGGGGTTGAGGAATAGGAGAAACTTCAATTTCTGGAACTGTGGGTTTTTCTACTTTAGCTTCTATCTGTGGTTGAGGTGCTGGAATTTCTTCAACTTTGGGCGTTACAGTCGGTCTAGGTTCAGTAATAGGAATCTCAACTGTGTAATTTGGGTCTACAATACCACGCACTTCATCAGCCGTAACTTCCCCTCTTACCATTCTAGAAAGGGTATCTTTACCACCCGGTTGGTAATTAATCACTCTCACTGTACTATTAAAGACATTTTTTACTGGGTTGCCTTGGTTATCAAGAAATTCTAGTTCTACCCAGTTTTTACCAGGTTTAAAACCTTTGAGGTAGACTGTTTGCCAGCGGTCAAAAATAAAACTTTCACCATTAATTGTGCAACGAATACGCCAATCGCTCATTGTGTCTTCAGGATGATCTTCAGCCATAAGATGCAAAGGCGCGTTAGTTAGGTAAAAATCCAACATAATTGGTTCAGCACCATAACTACCATTAGGACGACTATAGGTGAGAAGAGGTAAATTAGGGTCAGGGTTGTTATCGTCGGTTTTAGTAAAGACGTGAAATGTGGTTTGGGCATAAGCACCTTCATTTTTAAAGCTTTCATGCCAAGGACGAGACGCAAATACACGCAAAGTATGAGTACCTGCGGATAAATCAGGGAATACTAAAGGCTTATTTAAGTCGTAAACAGCTATATAAGGTTGATTGTCAAGAATTACGTGCAGATGTGGTCCCAGTTGCCATTTGGGATCTTTAAAAATTGGTAAGTCCTTAACCTGAAAACGGACTGTAACAGTATTATCTTCAATTATCTCATCTGCTGTAGGCGTAAGTATTGTTACCTGTGGTTGATAACTTTCCAAATCTCCTCTTAGTTCTTGTATTAGCTTTGGAGGAGCAGTTTCTGAAAATTTACGATCAACTTGGGCAATTTCAGCAACTGGTTTTTGCTTATTAATAAATACGTCTTGTCCACCAGCTTTATCAGCACAACTACTTAAACCTAACACCAGCACCAAAGTCAAGAGCCACTTAAAAATAGGTAAGCTCTTGTTTAAGGCTTCATTAAAAGCTTGCTTTCGTTTACATTTCATGCTGTTATACCTATGATTTTATTCAGCAAAATTTATTAACTACACTTTACACCCTACACCCCAGATACCATAAACCCAGACTGGGGTATACAGCAAATTGCAGGTTTCTTAGTTATAAATTTACATCAAAAAGCCTTACATATCAACGGTTATGCTGCTGCAAACTAACTGCTGAAAACGGCAAGCTGTTGTAACTTTGTGATTTACAGAAAATTTGGTTCATCTCTTTCATAAAGATGAAAAATATGAAAATTAAGTAATATTTATCACTAAATTTACAGATTTAAATTTCAGCAGAAGCAACATATCCAGTTACAACATGATGATTTATAGCTGTATTAGAGATTAACCATAAATTTTAAGAATTGTTATAGTTTGTAAATTTAATAGAAAAAGTATTGACTTTTTTACAATAGCTTTGAATATAAAAAGGCAGATATGACAATAAATCTGGCGATTTTGAATTATTGTTAAAATGTCTCCAACAAAGTACAAGTACAGACTCTATAATTCAACAGAAACAACAAATCCACAGGTCCCCAAAAAACATCTGGGGACAAAGAGTGAAATTCACTCTGTGGTGTACATGATTCCTCATTCCCTATTCACAGAGGAGGTCGAATGACGATTAGTCCTCCGGAGCGAGAGGAGAAAAAAGCAAGAGTCATCGTTGATAACGATCCTGTACCCACCTCATTTGAGAAATGGGCTAAACCAGGACACTTCGACAGAACCTTAGCTAAAGGACCAAAAACCACCACCTGGATTTGGGACCTGCACGCCCTCGCCCATGACTTCGATACACATACAAGCGACTTAGAAGACATTTCTCGCAAAATCTTCTCTGCTCACTTTGGCCACTTGGCTGTAGTGACAATTTGGTTAAGCGGAATGTTATTCCACGGCGCTAAGTTCTCCAACTATGAAGCTTGGCTGGCTGATCCATTAGGAGTCAAGCCCAGCGCCCAAACAGTTTGGCCTATTGTGGGACAAGATATTTTAAACGGTGATATGGGCGGTGGTTTCCACGGCATTCAAATCACCTCTGGATTGTTCCAAGTATGGCGTGGCTGGGGTATCACTAGCTCTTTCCAACTATACGTAACTGCCATTGGCGGCTTAGTATTAGCGGGCTTGTTCCTGTTCGCTGGTTGGTTCCATTACCACAAACGCGCTCCCAAACTGGAATGGTTCCAGAACGTGGAGTCAATGTTGAATCACCACCTATCAGTATTGCTAGGTTGCGGTTCTTTGGGATGGACAGGTCACTTAATCCATGTGTCCGCACCAGTTAACAAGCTATTAGACGCTGGTGTTGCCATTAAGGACATCCCCTTGCCCCATGAGTTCATTTTGAACAAAGACTTAATCACAGAGTTGTATCCCAGCTTTGCTAGTGGTTTAGCACCTTTCTTCACCTTGAACTGGGGAACTTATGCTGACATTCTGACCTTCAAAGGCGGATTGAACCCCGTAACAGGCGGTTTGTGGATGACTGACATTGCTCATCACCACTTAGCGATCGCAGTGCTGTTCATCATTGCCGGTCATATGTACCGCACCAACTGGGGTATCGGTCACAGCATCAAAGATATCCTAGAAAACCACAAAGGTCCTTTCACAGGCGAAGGCCACAAAGGACTTTATGAAAACTTGACCACCTCTTGGCACGCTCAGTTGGCTACTAACCTGGCCTTCTTGGGTTCCTTGACAATCATCATCGCGCATCATATGTACGCGATGCCCCCCTATCCTTATTTGGCAACTGACTACGCTACTCAGTTGTGTATCTTCACTCACCATATTTGGATCGGTGGCTTCTTGATTGTGGGTGGTGCTGCTCACGCAGCAATCTTCATGGTGCGTGATTATGATCCCGTTGTGAACCAAAACAACGTATTGGATCGCGTGATTCGTCACCGTGATGCAATCATCTCTCACCTCAACTGGGTTTGTATTTTCCTCGGCTTCCACAGCTTTGGTTTGTACATCCACAACGACACCATGCGTGCCTTGGGTCGTCCCCAAGATATGTTCTCTGATGCTGCAATTCAATTGCAACCAGTGTTTGCTCAGTGGGTACAAAACCTACATACACTAGCACCAGGAACAACCGCACCTAACGCCCTAGAAACAGTAAGTTATGTGTTTGGCGGTGGTGTGTTAGCTGTAGGCGGAAAAGTAGCTGCTGCTGCAATTCCTTTAGGTACAGCCGACTTCATGATTCACCACATTCACGCCTTCACCATTCACGTGACTGTGCTGATTCTGCTCAAAGGTGTATTGTACGCTCGCAGTTCTCGTCTAATTCCAGACAAAGCCAACTTAGGCTTCCGCTTCCCTTGCGACGGTCCAGGCCGTGGTGGTACTTGCCAAGTTTCTGGTTGGGACCATGTATTCTTGGGACTGTTCTGGATGTATAACTCCTTGTCAATTGTAATTTTCCACTTTAGCTGGAAAATGCAGTCTGATGTATGGGGTACAGTAGATGATGGTGTGGTAAGTCATATCACAGGTGACAACTTTGCACAAAGTGCTATCACCATCAACGGTTGGTTACGTGACTTCCTGTGGGCGCAAGCTACACAAGTAATCAACTCCTACGGTAGTGAACTGTCCGCTTATGGACTGATGTTCTTAGGCGCTCACTTTGTTTGGGCATTCAGCTTAATGTTCCTGTTCAGTGGTCGTGGCTACTGGCAAGAATTAATTGAGTCCATCGTCTGGGCGCATAATAAACTGAAAGTAGCTCCTACAATTCAACCCCGTGCTTTGAGCATCACTCAAGGTCGGGCAGTAGGTGTAGCTCACTATCTACTCGGAGGAATAGCCACCACCTGGGCATTCTTCCACGCACACATCCTTTCAGTAGGTTAAAAAATTTCAGTGAATATTTTGGGTTTTGGATCAATCTCCAACCCAAAATCCAAAATTTCACTGGTAGCAGTGATAGCAATGGCTAAAGGTCAGAGGAATCATCAACCCTATGGCAACAAAATTTCCAAAATTTAGCCAGGATCTCGCACAGGACCCAACTACGCGGCGCATTTGGTATGCGATCGCCATGGGCAATGACTTTGAGAGCCACGATGGCATGACAGAAGAAAATCTTTACCAAAAGATTTTCGCCACTCACTTCGGTCACTTGGCAATCATTTTCTTGTGGGCTTCCAGCCTCCTGTTCCACGTAGCCTGGCAAGGTAACTTTGAACAGTGGATTAAAGATCCCCTTCATGTCCGTCCTATCGCCCATGCGATTTGGGACCCCCACTTCGGCGCACCAGCAGTTGACGCTTTCACTCAAGCTGGCGCAAGCAATCCTGTAAACATTGCTTACTCCGGTGTTTATCACTGGTGGTACACCATCGGGATGCGGACAAACCAAGAACTGTATGTAGGTTCTTTGGGCTTGTTGCTGTTGGCTGCATTGTTCCTGTTCGCTGGTTGGTTGCACTTACAACCCAAGTTCCGTCCTAGCCTCTCTTGGTTCAAGAGTGCTGAACCCCGTCTGAACCACCACCTGGCTGGTTTGTTCGGTGTTAGCTCCTTAGCTTGGACTGGTCACTTGGTTCACGTTGCTATCCCCGAATCCCGTGGTATCCACGTAGGCTGGGATAACTTCCTGTCCGTTGCTCCCCACCCCGCAGGCTTAACCCCCTTCTTCACTGGTAACTGGGGTGTTTACGCTCAGAACCCTGACACTGCCGGCCATCTTTTTGGTACTTCCACTGGTGCTGGTACTGCGATCCTCACATTCTTGGGCGGTTTCCACCCCCAAACAGAATCCTTGTGGTTGACTGACATGGCTCACCACCACTTGGCGATCGCTGTTATCTTCATCATCGCTGGTCATATGTACCGCACTAACTTCGGAATTGGTCACAGCATCAAAGAAATGCTCAACTCCAAGTCCGGTTTAGTTCCCGGTAGCAAGAGCGAAGGTCAGTTTAACCTGCCCCACCAAGGTTTGTACGACACCATCAACAACTCCTTACACTTCCAATTGTCTTTGGCTTTGGCTGCGTTAGGAACAATTACTTCCTTGGTTGCTCAACATATGTACGCTCTGCCTCCTTATGCTTTCATCGCTAAGGACTACACCACACAGGCAGCACTGTACACCCACCACCAGTACATCGCTGGTTTCTTGATGGTTGGTGCTTTTGCACACGCCGCAATCTTCTGGGTTCGTGACTACGATCCCGAACAAAACAAAGGCAACGTATTAGACCGGATGTTACAGCACAAAGAGGCGATCATCTCTCACCTCAGCTGGGTATCCTTATTCCTTGGTTTCCACACCTTGGGCTTGTACGTTCACAACGATGTAGTAGTTGCTTTCGGTACTCCTGAAAAACAAATCCTCATCGAACCAGTATTTGCTCAATTCATTCAAGCTGCTCACGGTAAAGTTCTCTACGGCTTAGACACCTTGTTGTCTAACCCTGACAGCATTGCTTACACAGCATACCCCAACTACGGTAACGTTTGGTTGTCTGGCTGGTTAGATGCTATCAATTCTGGAACAAACTCCTTGTTCTTAACAATTGGTCCTGGCGACTTCTTGGTTCACCACGCTTTCGCTTTGGCTATCCACACCACCACCTTGGTACTTGTTAAAGGTGCTTTGGATGCTCGTGGTTCTAAACTGATGCCCGATAAAAAGGACTTCGGTTATGCCTTCCCCTGCGACGGTCCAGGCCGTGGCGGTACTTGCGACATCTCCGCTTGGGACGCTTTCTACCTGTCTATGTTCTGGATGTTAAACACCATTGGTTGGGTAACATTCTACTGGCACTGGAAACACCTGGGTATTTGGCAAGGTAACGTTGCTCAGTTCAACGAAAACTCCACTTACTTGATGGGCTGGTTCCGTGACTACCTCTGGGCGAACTCTGCTCAGTTGATCAACGGTTACAACGCCTACGGCATGAACAACCTCTCTGTTTGGGCTTGGATGTTCCTCTTTGGACACCTGGTTTGGGCAACTGGTTTCATGTTCTTAATCTCCTGGAGAGGTTACTGGCAAGAGTTAATTGAAACCTTGGTTTGGGCCCACGAGCGTACTCCTCTAGCTAACTTGGTTCGCTGGAAAGATAAGCCCGTTGCTCTCTCCATCGTTCAAGCTCGTGTGGTTGGTTTAGCTCACTTCACCGTTGGCTATATCGTCACCTACGCAGCGTTCCTCATTGCTTCTACTGCTGGTAAGTTCGGTTGATCTTGACTACTGGTTTTAGGTAAGTAACTAAAAAATCCCCTGCCGCAAGGTGGGGGATTTTGGTTCTGACTATGCAAAATCAAAAGGAATAAGCTATTAGCAACAATAGATTTGCTAGAATTTTAGTAAATCACTAGAATAAATTTTTGTAAAAAACTATTATTTTGAAATTGTTGTAAGTTTTAAATTGTTTTAATGCTTTAGGAGCAATATGACAGAACTGCAAATACCAGAAGAATTTAAGCCTGGTTTTAAGCTACTGATAAGCATTGATGAAAAAACTTTACAGGGTTTTATTGATGCTTTTCAACAAGCACAGCCATTACAGATTAATGATTTAGTATCAGCAGTTACTTCAAGGGTTAATACTTTGACAAAAAAAGAAGTCAAAGATGTCATAGAAACTCTGATTTCTATACATAACCTTAGAGACTACCTTCAGGAAAATAATGATGCTTCTACAGATGAAGTAGTAGAAAAAATTAGTCAAGCTGTTGAAGATGATGAAGAAGTTGAGATTACTAAAGAACAAAAACAGGAATTTGAGAGGCGTTTAGTTACTTTTTTAGATTTTGATAGTATTCTTAATTTTACATCTAAAGCCATTGAAGTTATACGCGACCATGAGCGGCTATTTCAAAATTCACGGATTCACACTGATATGCGTCCTGTTTTTGAATCTGACTTAGAAGACAGTACAGCAGCGGTAGCTATAGTTAATATGCTGAAAATTGAATATGTAGATTTAGATGGTAAACATGAGTTTTTTGTAGCTTTGGATGCAAATGATTTAAAACAATTACGCGAACAGTTAGATATAGCAGATAGAAAAGTAAAAGCTATTGAGTCAATGCTAAATAAAGCAAATATTCCATACTTAAATGATCTAGATGTAGAGTAGAGGTTATAAAGATGACAGTAGCAGAAAAAGTTAGCTCTTGGTTTCCTAAGAAGCAGCGAAGTTTGAAGCACTTTCCCCTTGCTTATGTACCTAGTCAAGATTCTAATGAAATGAATAAAGCCAGCCTCACAAACAAGTTGGACTGGAATTATTTAAATCTAAAAAAAAGAGTCAGTGAGAATAATCCTAACAATTTATTCTTATTCAAAAGAGGTATATTGCCTCCCAGTAATAGTAAAGTTAAAGTATTTACAAAATATGAAGTTTTCGACCTAGTAGGTAAAACCTGTATTACAGTGAACGATGGACAAAAAATTTATGATTTGGTTCATCGACAATTACAAGCTAACCAACCTGTAGAATTAGACTTTGCAGGAGTGGAAGTTTTTGCTGCTCCATTTTTTAACTTTGCTATCGGACAATTATTGAAAGATATACAGCCAGAAAACCTCAGCAAGTTATTAAAAATAAATAATATTAAACCTCTTGGCAATCAAATAATCAGTTTAGTAATAGAAAACTCCAAGCGATACTACTCGGATCCTATTTTTCGTAGTAGATTAGACCAAGTAATAAATGAAAAATCTGATCATCTTTAAATGCCAGCTACGATTAAACCTAATTACAAAGTTAAAGCTGAGGTATTTAATATCCAGTTTGATACGCCCAAAGCAGATGACATTTTTTTAGTAGATAGTAATGTCTGGTATTGGTATAGTTATACTAATGCCAGTACAAACGCTTTACCTTATCAAATATCACATTATCCTACTTATGTGAACACAGCTTATATTACTGGATCGCGACTTTTATATTCTGGGCTTTCTTTAGCAGAACTAGCTCACCAAATAGAAGAAGAGGAAAGAAAATTTTTTAATCCTACCTTAAAACCGAAAATATACCGTCATAACTATCCATCAGAGAGAAATAAAGTTGTCCATGAAGTTCAAACAGCATGGAGTACAGTTACATCAATTGCAGATTGTGTGGAAATTTTGGTTGATGAAAACACTACTAATAAATCATTAATAAGATTTCAAACACAATTACTTGATGGTTATGACTTACTCATATTAGAAGCGATGAATAAAGTTGGAGTTAAAAAAATTATTACAGATGATGGGGATTATTTAACTGTGCCTGGCATTCAAGTGTTTACAGCTAATAATAATTTTATTAATACTGCAAGAAATCAAGGTAAGTTGTTAGTTAGGTAGCTGTTCAAAAAGGTATTGTAAAAATAAATAAAATGGAAAAACTACAAACCTCCTCCAGACCCGAAGAAATAGAAACAACTTTCACTACACTTGTCAACCAGTGGCGTGAAGAAACTCGTGGTGTATCATCAACCAACCAAATGTGTATGCACCCTGCCTATCAACAAATTATAGGTATGGGTGAACCTGTAATACCTTTATTACTGAGAGAATTAGAGAAAAAATCTGGAAGATGGTTTTGGGCATTAAAATCTATTTCTAGAGAAGATCCTGTGCCTCCAGAGTACAGAGGAAATACAAAAGAAATGACTAAAGCATGGCTTGATTGGGGAAGGGAAAGAGGCTATAAGTGGTAGGAAATAACGCCTGGACTAAATATGTAAAAAACTTTTGTTGGTTCAAGATTTCAGTGATGGTAGATCCTTCAAAATCCTTGCACCTATTTTTCTGTTTATCAGCCTCAAACCTTTAATTTCTCTAGGTTTTACATTTATTCAGCAAGCTATAACTATTCGCAGTTTGGCTATAATGAGAGCGCAAACATGATCGCCCCATCTCACCTGCTCTACAAGCAGCCAAAAAATAACCCAAAATATAAAATATTTTGGGTGGAAGGTTTAAAATATCTTTAAATTCCTACTGATTATAAATTAATTGCCCAAAATGGTCAAATATCTCCCCACAGGAGGGGTAAAAAATCAAAAATCATTGCGATTGACTACAGTATTCATTTAACTGATTCCCAAAGGTATCTGATTCTTTACCAGCACTTTTAGCTGCTGCTGTTAATGCTGAGTCAATATCTGTTCTGGCCTTTTGGATTTTTACCCTACCTGCTGTAGAAGCTTCTGCTGTTTTAGTTGTACCCAGAGCATTAGCAGCTTTAGCGATCGCTTGACTGAGATTATCAAAAACTTTCGCAAAACTACTTTGAAATTCTTGGAGTTTGGGATCTGCTAATCTTAATTCTTGAATTGATTTAGTGACATTTTGCAAATCTTTGGAGAGTTGCAAGCTAGTTGTTACTTGTGTTCCTTTATTGTTATCAATCAAAGAAGTCCCTTGATTCACAACTTTAACCAATCGTTGACACTGAGAGATTTTACTCTCATTACAACCAGTCATCAACAAAGCAATACTTAGGCTCACAGGAGCAATTACTGTATACTTACGCACGATTAATATGAATATGCTAAAAGTAGTAAAAACCCATTCAGGATAATCCAATTCTACACCCAAAACAAAAACCACTCTTAATTGAGTAGCTTTTTGAAAAATTATTGATACATCCTTACTAATGCGGATTTTATGAACACAGAAAAACCACCCATGAGTAATGAACCGGTGATGATGTTGATAACGCTATTGACTATTTTGAGGCCAACTGGACTTTAGCTGCTAATTGGGGGTTTGCTGCGTGGGAAAAGCTCAACGAGATTAAATCAGAAATGAAGCTGATCAGGCAGGAAGTGATTGCTGCTAATCAAATCCAAGATTACAGGTTAGACAAGCTGGAAGTGTCTATCAGGTCTGTTGAGAAGTAAAATTAACTCTGACTTGTCTATAACTTAATCCTGAGTTATTTCTAACTTTTTTCTGGGGATTCTGTATAGTAAGATTTAACCGGAGTCTTGCTGATTAGGGGAAGTGGCTTGAGGAGATTTTTCTATAAAGTTACTAACTGTACGAAATCAAATCTATACTTCACCCCCACTTTCACTGCTTTTGATATTAATTGACATTGATATAGCAGTGACTGAAAAGAATTGACTGCTTAATTTACCATTATTTCCCAGATAGAACCAAAAAATTCTAAAATCCGCCCATGACGCAACTAAGAGATTCTCTGCGCCGAACCAAAATTGTTGCTACTGTTGGACCTGCTACCAGTAGTCCAGAAATGCTGAAAGCAATTATTGAAGCGGGTGCAACGACACTGCGATTAAATTTTTCCCACGGCACTCATGCTGACCATCAGCGCAGTATCCGGTTAATTAGACAAACCGCTTTTGAACTGAATAGACCTGTAGCAATTTTACAAGATTTGCAAGGTCCAAAAATTCGCTTGGGACAATTTGAAAATGGTTTTATCATGTTGTCTAAGGGCGATCGCTTCACTTTAACAAACCGCCCAGTGGTAGGAACTCAAGAAATTAGCTGCGTTACCTACGATTATTTAGCAGAAGAAGTCCCCGTCGGTTCCAAAATTCTCCTCGATGACGGCCGGGTAGAAATGGTTGTTGAGGAAATTAACCGCGATAAAGGCGATTTACATTGTCGGGTTACAGTAGCAGGTAAACTTTCTAACAACAAAGGTGTTAATTTTCCGGGAGTTTACTTATCCATCAAAGCCATGACCGACAAAGACCGCGAGGATCTGATGTTTGGTCTAGATCAGGGTGTAGACTGGGTAGCACTTTCCTTTGTTCGCAACCCCCAGGATATTATCGAAATTAAAGAGTTAATTTCCAGCACGGGGAAAAACGTTCCTGTAGTTGCCAAAATTGAAAAACACGAAGCGATAGAACAAATGGAAGCGGTTCTGTCTTTGTGTGATGGGGTGATGGTGGCTAGAGGTGATTTAGGGGTAGAATTGCCAGCAGAAGATGTACCTGTGTTGCAAAAGCGGTTAATTGCTACTGCTAACCGTTTGGGTATTCCCATCATCACCGCTACCCAAATGTTAGATAGCATGGTCAGCAACCCCCGTCCTACCCGTGCAGAAGTATCTGATGTGGCTAACGCGATTTTAGATGGTACGGATGCGGTGATGCTTTCCAACGAAACTGCTGTAGGTAGTTATCCTGTGGAAGCGGTAGCAACTATGGCGAGAATTGCTGAACGCATTGAACAGGAAGAAGCAGAACATCCTTCCCGTTTGACGCGAGATGATAAACGTTCTATTCCTAATGCTATCAGTCAAGCAGTTGGTCAAATTGCTGAGAATTTAGGTGCAGCAGCAATTATGACTTTGACACAAACGGGAGCAACTGCGCGGAATGTTTCTAAATACCGTCCGAAAACGCCAATTTTAGCCATCACACCCCATGTCAATGTGGCGCGACAATTGCAGATGGTTTGGGGTGTAAAACCGTTGTTGGTGTTAGATTTACCTTCTACTGGTCAAACCTTCCAAGCTGCTATTAATGTAGCCCAGGAAAAAAACCTGTTGAGTGAGGGTGATTTAGTGGTGATGACTGCTGGTACACTGCAAGGTGTTTCTGGGTCAACAGATTTGATTAAAGTGGAAGTGGTGACAGCGGTACTAGGTCAAGGTATTGGTTTAGGACAAGGTTCTGTCAGTGGCCGCGCTAGGGTTGTGCGTACTGGTATAGATGCGACTCATTTTAATCATGGCGATATTTTGGTGGCATCGAGTACAGGCGTTGATTTTGTTGATGCGATTCGCAAAGCTAGTGGTATTATTACTGAAGATGAAAGTCTTACTAGTCACGCAGCAGTAATTGGTTTACGTCTTGGTGTACCTGTTATTGTTGGTGTGAAGGAAGCGACGCAGGTAATAAAAGATGGGTCAATTTTGACTTTGGATATGCAGCGGGGTTTGGTTTATTCTGGTGCGGTGGGAACACCGTAAAGAATTAAAAATTGAAAATTGAAAATTGAAAATTAAAACCCAACAATTATCTGTTTTAATTTTTAATTTCTACCGCTTTTTTGAAACTTTCTGTTCTTGTAATTTGACTGATTTATAAATCTGACGATGAGGAATTTGAGAGTTAGCAAATGCTAGGTTGAAGATTCTGTTTTTATCGTCAGATTCATTTTAACCCACCTTCCGCACCCTAAACTGTCACACAACGAAAAATGGTCATTTGGGGATTTGAGATTGGCGAACTGCTTGCAGCAGCGCTTCGCTATCGCTACCTAAACTTTAGACCATTTTGTATTAAAATTATCCTCAAAGGTCTTCAAAAATCCGAAATTACCGATTGTGACACTGGGGGGTGCGGAATGTGGGATCAAAGGTTAGAGGCTGATAAACACAGAAATTAGTGCAAGGGTTTTGAAGCGTATACCGGAAAAAGTGTGCATTTTTTGGGATTTCAAGAGATGGCAAAGAAATTTTCAAATCTCCTCCTGACTCCTGACTCCTGACTCCTGACTCCTATGCCCTCACGGAAAGACTTTCTCAGCAACCCCTATTTATATTAGTGGGTTAAACAGTCGTTAACCCACCTTAAAAATTTACCTATTCTTTGTGGTGATGAAAGCGAATACCTATGAAAATATCATAGACAAACTCAAAGAAATCCTTTTTCTGCAATAACCCTGAAGTCTGAGGACTACCTTTTTCATCTAACAGCGGTTTCATCAAATAGTAAGTGGGTTGGTAATTATACCAAGGAATTGAAGGCCACAAATGATGAATGAGGTGGTAATTCTGTCCTAAAATCAGGATGTTGAGAATTTTACCAGGATATACGCGGGCATTTTTCCAGCGATCGCGTTCTACAAAGGGACGATGGGGTAAATAATCAAAAAATAACCCTAGTCCTATTCCCACTATAAACGCTGGAATAAACCAAAAATTGAGAATATAGCCCAAAAAGTGATATTGGACGGAAATATAAACAATAGAAACTACAATCAAACGGCTAATAAACCATTCTAGTAGCTCATATTTGCGCCACAATCGCCGTTGAAAGAAAAATACTTCATGGTACAAAAACCTCACCGCTATCAACCATAATGGACCACCCGTAGAAACGTAATGATCTGGGTCGTCTTTGGGGTGATTGACGTTACCATGATGCTGAAGATGTACTCGTGTAAATACTGGAAAAGCAAAAGCCAAAATCAGGGCGCTACCATGCCCTAACATCGCATTAATCACCCGGTTACGATGGGCGGACTGATGACAAGCATCATGAATAATCGTCCCAGAACAGTGTAAAGCCAGAGTGTTAATGCTAAAACATAGCCAATGCGGCCATTCCCATACCCAATAACCAAAGTTGGAAAATACCAACATTGTCACTACTGTAAAAAATAGCAACATTGTGGGATTAAAATCCCCAGGAGGTGCTAAAAGTTCTTTGGGCGGGATTGTCAGCGGCTTTTGTGCCTCCGACGTAAGCATTATTAACTCCTTTTGTGTCAAATATTAAAAATATACGACAATTCTTAGTAAAAAGTAAACTTATGTTAATTTCATAGTTCCAAAAAGCATAGACAAATATCTCAAGCAAATTCTGACGTAGAATGTAAAATCTCCGTGGCTTTAGCCCGGAGAGTGTCAATCTCATCACCAGTCTACTGGTAAACCTAACTGTTCTAAGGTTTTGCCATCTTGTAATAGCGGATGGATCTGGCTGTCTATATGAATTTGACCACCTGAAAGGACTAAAGCACGTTGGGTCACTTTCCCTAACCACTGTAAGTCATGGGAAGCAATTAACATTACCTGCACAGGCAACTTTAATAATACTTGGGCTAAATGTCGTCGCCATGCAGGATCAAGTCCGTTGGTTGGTTCATCTAAAATCAGAATTGCTGGGTCTAGAGCTAATATTGATGCTAGGGCGGCTAAACGTCTTTGTCCTCCAGAAAGTTCGTGTGCGGAACGGTGAGCATATTCTTCTAAACCAAAATCAGCTAATAACTGTCGTGCTTTGTCCGTTGCTACTGCTGGTGAAATACCATAGTTGCGTGGTCCAAAGGTGACATCTTCCAAAATTGTCGGCATAAATAATTGATCATTGGCATCTTGAAAAGTAAAACCGATGTGTCTGCGTATTTGGGGGAACGTATTTGGTTCTACGGGAATACCGTTAATAGAAATTGTGCCACTGTGGGGATGTTTTAAACCGATGAGATTTTCTAGGAGAGTGCTTTTTCCTGAACCTGTTGCACCCATTAAAGCGACGCGATCGCCTGCATTTAAGGTAAAGGAAATATCTTTTAATACGGGTTGCTGGTGTGAGTAGGCATACACCAGATTTTTCACCTCAACGACAGAGGTATGAGGATGAAAGATAAAAGTTTGGGGATGAGAAGTTAAGGATGTCAAGATTCACAACTCAAATATAGGTGATTGGTGATTGGTGATTGGTGATTGGTGATTGGTGATTGGTGATTGGGTTATTAACTTCCCTTTCCTCCCCATCTACCCATCTCCCCTTCCTGTTTCCTGGTGTATTAAAAATAGGAACTGACGGTGATACAAGCAGCAATAATGAAGACTAAGATTAGTGTAAAACGTTCTTTTGGGTTAAGGGTAGAGTCTATAGGTAGTTGACCATTGTAACCACGAGTGATCATTGCACCATAAACTCGTTCTGCTCTGTCTAAAGTACGCAGATACAAAGAGCCGATCATAGCTGCACTGGCATAACGTAACCATCCCCCAGCACCATTTAAACCTCGTAGTTGGGCGCTACGCTGCATTCTGGCTAATTCTGAGAGTAAAATTTCTAGATATTGCCCAGCTAGGAGCAAATTTTCCTTTAATGGGGCGGGTACGGGTAAACCTTTAAGGGCGATGCCAAAACTGTGGGGGGGTAAGGTGAGTAAAAAGCTATTCATGACTATTAAACAAATTAGCGATCGCACCAGTAAAAAACTTGCTTTTTCCCACCCCAAGGGTAACGCTACCAATGACAGAAAAATCAATTCTGCACCTAGTAAACTCCCTAATTTGCGAATAGAAACCCGGAATATAAATACCCACAAAAGTGCGATCGCACCATACACCAGCAAATTTGACCAGCTATGAGGCTTTAAAAAAGCTGCCCCAATCACAATGATCAGGGATAATTGCAAGCGTAATGCCAAGGAAATGTTAAGCATTTTTAGGTTTCATCACTTTAGCAATACCAAAAGCCACAGCAAAGCAAGCTGTCGCACCTACCCAACCAGTAATACTTGTACCGATTTGTCCTAAACCTTGAATTTCATAATCAGCTAAGGGTGTTGGTACTACAACTCTGACTTCTTCGGCTTTGTTGATAAAATCCAAGTTTTCTGCTACTCTTTCTAACCCATCTGGCCAAGCGGAAGCAAATAAAGATAAAACACCTGCAACTAGGAAAATACTCACCACTGGTATCAACCAGCCTCCAAATTTCTCTTCTTCTCCTGGTAACAAGTCTGGACGTGCTGTGGCTAAATAGGCTAACACACCACCAGTAATCAAGCCTTCACCTACACCGATCAAAATATGTACACCTGTCATTGCAGGTAAAACTATATTCGCTGGTGCTGTCCCAGAAAGGGCTAACTGAATAGCACAAGCTATAGCTGCTGCCACTACACTAACACCTGCTGCTATACCTGCGGCTAGGGGTAAACGCCCTTTAGAACCACCCAGTAGTCGCTGTAAGGTCTGGGTTAAGAACCAAGCTACCCAAACACTGATTACTCCCAAGTTTAAAATATTTGCACCCAAGGCAGTAATACCACCATCAGCAAATAGCACTGCTTGAATTATTAAAACTGTTGCTATACATAACATTGCTGCCCAAGGACTACCTAACATAATCGCCGCTAAAGCACCGCCGCACAGGTGTCCGCTAGTACCTCCCGCTACGGGAAAATTAATCATTTGGGCGGCAAAAATAAAGGCTGTGGTTAATCCTAATACGGGAGCGCGACGAACACCAAAAGCTGTTTGCGATCGCCCAAAGGACACAAATAAAGCTGCTCCACTGGCTAAACTTGTAGCTGCTGCTACTGGAACAGAAATAAATCCATCTGGTATATGCATGAAAATCCTTGTTTTTCGCTTTTTTTTACACTAATTTCAGCAATAGAATTACAACTGCAAAAGATAGCATGACAATTCTAAATTTATAGGAAACTAAATTTCCCCTATATTTACAATGCCCCATTGGAGGATGTTTTGGCAGGGATTTGGAAAATTTTTATAATAAAAAATACATCCAAATTTGTATTTATTTATTAAATTATGAATATTTGTATATTTATTGTTTATTTTTGTAAATATTAATTCCTGATTGATTTAATCAGTCAGGAATTTGCAGTGTTTGTGGTTAACTATCTAGAAACTAACTGATGAACCAAAAGATCAATCAGAGAAGCTTGATAATAAGGTTGACAAATTGTGTGAATTTTGGCTGGTGAAATATTGCCATTTTTCAAGGTAATTATGTTACCATAAACAGATTGATCATCAAATAATTGATCAACTGCTATATTCACAGATTGCAGATCAAAAAATCTCTCTTTACTTTGGGGAGCAAAATCAATCATAATACACGATTGATAACCACATTTTTGCAAAATCTTCAGACAATTTAAGGTTTTTTCTAAAAAATCCTTTGACCAACCTTTTTGACCTTGTTTTTTATTGACTCCACCACCATACTCAAACATAATTACCTGGGGAAGTAAAGCGTTATCAATGTTTGGCAATTGCTCAATTACATTAAATTCCCAACCTTCAATATCCAATTTCAAACAAGTAATTTTATCAGGTTTAATTCTGGATAATAAAGTAGATAAAGTGATAGATTCTACTTCTTTGGTTTTAGGAGAAGAACCAAACCACTCAGGAGAAAGAGAACTAAAATTACTATTAAATAGACCTGCAAAATTCCCTAAATATAGCAGTTGTTTTCCATCTATATTAGATAAACAATTTTCCAAAATTTTAATTCCATAACTAGCACTAATCTGTTTTAATTTCTTAACAGGAAGGGGTTCAACTGCAATAGTGGGATAACCTAATTTAGCAAATACTTCACAATAAAAAGCAAAAGTCCCCACCCCAACATCAATACAAAATCCTTCTTTTTGGGGATCAATTTCCTGGATAATTTCTGCTAATAATGATTGACAACAAGATTCAACACGCATGATTTTCAACCTCACAGTTAATTATTTCAAGTAGAACCAAGTAGAAATTTTTCTGCTTTTATTCTTTAATAAAGACAGCATTAAAATAACGAACATGACCATCTTTTCCCAAGACTTGATCAAGATTACCAGCGTAAGCGTAACCTAAATTATCTAATAAACTAAAAATTTCTCGAAATTGCGCTTGACCTTCGTAAAGTTGATCTAAAGAAACTTCGACAATACAAGCGGTGCTTTTTTTAAAAGTTGCGATTCCTCCTTTAATGACTTGATTTTCATAACCTTGAACATCTAATTTAATTAAAATTGGTTCTGGTAAAGGAAAAGAGAAATCACCAAAAACCTCATCTAAAGTAGATTGTTCAATGAGGATTTTCTCTTGTTTTTTTACCATTGGATATACTGTTTCACATAGTTGAGTAGTTGGTAAAATAGAAGAAGATGGATTAAAATATAAATGACTGTAAATTTCAACAGGTTGAATACTATCACCCAAAGCTAGATTAAAAGCGGTAATTTTTTGAGTATGGTGATTTGCTAATTGGGATAACTGTTGAAAAGGAATATTTAAAGGTTCAAATGAATAAATATGTGCATGAGGAAAAATCTTGATAATTCTGCGGGCAAATTGACCTTCATTTGCACCAATATCAATCACAGATTTAACCGGAAGTTGGGATAAACCTAACAGTCTTTTATCCCATTCTTTCACTAACAATTTTCCCATTAAGTTAAAAATTTGATTACTTATTTGATAAAGTAATTTTTGATAACTATTTTTCCCTGATGTTTGCATTGTCCAACCTACAAATTAACCTGATCAATAGACTTCTCACAGCCCCCTGTGGAAATCACTCATACTAGCTTACTTGATAGTGAGTGATTTGTCTAGAAGTTAACCTGAACCAATAGTAAAAATTAGTAAAATATGATATCGTTTCCAAGTATATCGGTATTCTTCATCACGGGTGACAAAAAGCTGTCTTGCAAAAGGCAAGAGTTAAAAATTACCAATCAAAATTACCCAAAAAAGGGTAAAAAGCGTAGTAGCGAATTATATTCGCCAAATTTCTTGATTTTCACCTATGCCCTGTATTTCTCCATAGTTTCCATAATTATTGACAATAATTCCTGATTCCTATACTATAACTAATGGTAATTGCAAATAATTTGCAATTTCCTATTTGTGTTCCCTCCTCATCACCTCATGTCTGAAAAATGTCTGAAAACTTTAGTCGGAGTAAAAATATACTTTTAAATCGCCGCCAACTGATAACAATGGGCATATTTGGCGGTGGTGTAATTGGTGCAACTGCAATTTTACAGACTATAAATGCAAAAAATAATGTCACTGTTAAAGTTCCCCCAATGGAAATGGAATCATCTAATAATGCTACTAACAGTGCTACCAAACCCATACAGGTGCTGAGAAACTTTGATTATGGGACATTAAAGCAGGAAAATGGGCGGACTATTCGAGAATTTGAGTTAATAGCAGGTACTTCCACCATTCAGCTAAATAATGCGGTATCTTACAATATTTGGGATTTAAATGGGCGTATTCCTGGACCGACGTTAAGAGCAAAAGCAGGGGAAAGAATAAGAGTATTATTTCTCAATAAGGCTGGACATTCCCATTCTTTACATTTCCATGGGGTGCATCCCGCAGAAATGGATGGTGTAAAACCTGTGAGTAATGGTAAAGCAACTATCTATGAATTTGATGCAGAACCCTATGGTGTGCATTTGTATCACTGTCATATTGCACCTGTAACCCGTCACATTGCTAAGGGTTTATATGGAATGTTTATTATTGATCCGCCTCAACCCCGTCCTCCTGCTGATGAAATTGTTTTAATTATGTCTGGATATGACATAAATGATGATAACGAAAATGAGTATTACGCATTTAATGGTTTGCCTCATCATTATATGCACCATCCGATTAAAGTTTATCACAATCAATTGATTAGAGCTTATGTTTTGAATATTATTGAGTTTGATCCTGCTGTCACCTTCCATTTACACGCTAACTTTTTTGATGTTTATCGTTCGGGGATGACGATGACTCCCAGTGAAAAGACGGATGTTTTAACAATGGGTGTAGCAGAAAGGCACATTTTAGAGTTTGCGTTTCGTTATCCGGGTAAGTATATGTTTCATCCCCATCAGGATGCGATCGCTGAAAATGGATGTATGGGACAGTTTGAAGTTATCGCAGGTGACAGGTGACAGGTGACAGGTGACAGGTGACAGAAATTTGTAAGTCATGGAACTTACCTAACACTTGGTTAAGAAATGATTAAACTATACTTTTGCTGGTTAAAAATAGTTACTATAATTTGTCATTTATGCTAAAAAAATATAATTACTAATGCAAATTACTTTTAATTATACTCACCAGTCAATTCTGTAAATTTGTCCATTATTGGGTTTTAGCGTCTCCAGGAGCAAATCAATGATTAAATCACGTTACATATTATTATCAATAGCGGCTTGTGTGATTGTTACCCTTGGTTCTTGTGCGGGGAATACCCCCACCGCAGAAACGACTTCAACCCCAGCAGTGACGCAAGCCAGCGCCCACAGTAGTCATAGTAGGAAAGCCAAAATTAATATTAATGATGCTATTTTGTCCGAGTTAGACAAATTTGAAGCTCAACTTGGTGTACCCGCTTTATCTAATAAAATACAAGCCAGTCGTCCTTACAGTTCTCCAGAAGATTTAGTCACCAAAAAAGTAATTACTCAAGCACAGTTTGAGCAAATTAAAGACATGGTGACAGTTGAAGAAGTTGTACTCACAGGAGAAGCAAAAGATGTAGATTACATGACAAAATTGGCATTAATGAAAGGACATCTTTTAGTAGCACAAGAATTGTTAGCACAAAATCAACCCAAACAAGCCGAACCCCATATAGGACATCCAGTTGAGGAGATTTATGTTGATGTAGAAGAACAACTTAATGAACGCAAAGTCAAAGAATTTAAAACTAATTTAGTGAATTTGACGAACTTGGTAAAATCTAATCCTCAAGATGCTAAAATCAAAGATAATTTTACCAATTCTATGGCATCTGTGGATAGTGCGATCGCCGCATTACCAACTCAAGAACGCTCAAAACCAGAATTTGTGTTAAAAGTAATTAATGGTTTATTAGACGCAGCTAACGCCGAATATGGAGCAGCAGTAGCAAAAGGTAAAATTACCGAACCAATAGAATATCAAGACTCTCGTGGTTTTGTTGTCTATTCCCATGAACTATATCAAGGAATTTCTGGACAAATGGCTCAAGCAAACCCAGAAGCACACAAAGCCATAGATAAAGCTTTCACAGAACTATTAAAAGTTTGGCCTGCTGTTATTCCACCCGTACAAGCAGTCAAAACCCCTGAAGATGTTACCAAAATGGTAAAAATTATAGAGGAAAACACTCAAAAAGTGTTATCTCAAACTAACACGAAAGCACAAAGTTAGTATTTGCACACCATTGGACATCCACAAAAAACAGCTTAAAATAAGTGAAAATAGAGGAAATAGTGAAAAGTGAAACACTAAAAAAATTATCTACATTGAACTAAGATAAAAAGTGTATAGCTACTCACTAAAATCCTCTCCAAATTTAATTTTGCTCATCTTAACAACTGATGCGAGAACTCGACCACCAAAAAACCATTGACATCCTCAACGCCATCATGGAATTTGAACTAGCTGGCGTTGTTCGCTACACTCATTATTCCCTAATGGTAACAGGACCAAACCGCTTACCTATTGTCGCTTTTTTCAAAGCCCAAGCCAGTGAATCATTACTTCATGCCCAACAAGTAGGAGAAATTCTCACCGGTTTAGATGGACATCCTACCTTGAGAATTGCCCAAATGGAAGAAACTTTCAAACATTCAGTCAAAGACATTTTGGAAGAAAGTTTATCCCATGAAAAGAAAGCATTGGATATGTATAAAACTCTACTAAATACAGTTGAAGATGCTAGTATTTATCTGGAAGAATTTGCCCGTGGCATGATCGGACAAGAAGAGTTACATAATTTAGAACTCAAGAAAATGTTACGCGATTTCAGCTAATATTTCGAGGAGTCAAGATTCAGCTTTTTAGTTTCTTTTCTTTCGTTCGTTTCTATACTATGTGTAGGAACGAGCAAAGAAAAAAGAAATTTGATAGTTCTCAGTTTTTTACACAATCAAGAATAGTGATCAAGCGTTCATAACCACTAATAAAAATGAATTTTAGTATTGCATTACCTACTTTCGTTATTACTCTCCGAGAAGGTGTAGAAGCTGCCCTAGTTGTGGGTATTGTCCTCGCTTTATTGAAAAAAGCCAAACAATCTCATCTCAATTCATGGGTATATGCAGGTGTTGGAGTTGGTATTATTGTTAGTGCTTTAATTGGCGTTTTATTCACTGGAATCATTAAATTTTTAGGTTCTATAAATCCTCAATACACCTCTGTAGTTGAACCAACATTAGAAGGTGTATTTAGTATTTTAGCAATCATTATGCTGAGTTGGATGCTGATCTGGATGACAAAACAAGCCAGATTTATGAAAGCTCAAGTTGAAGGTGCAGTTAACGAAGCATTAACACAAAATTCAAATGCTGGATGGGGGGTTTTTAGTTTAATTTTAGTTGCTATTGTGCGGGAAGGTTTTGAAACAGTCTTATTTGTAGCTGCCAATTTTCAACAAGGTTTATTACCAACTTTAGGCGCACTTGGTGGTTTAGCAACAGCAGCAGGAATTGGTGTTTTATTATTTAAATGGGGTGTGAAAATTAATATTCGCCAATTTTTCCAAATTATGGGCGTTTTATTAGTTTTAATTGTCGCTGGTTTAGTAATTTCGGCTTTAAAACATTTTGATGATGCAATGGCTAGTTTAGCACTCAGCAACCGCGCCTCGGAAAATCTTTGTTTTTATTATGAACACTTTACTAAAATTCACTCTTGTATTTTAGGTCCAATGGTTTGGAATACTGCTAACATTTTACCTGATAGCAAGTTTCCTGGTATTATTCTCAAATCTTTATTTGGCTATAGAGATAAACTTTATATAGTGCAAGCAGTTGGATATTTAGTGTTTTTAATTAGTATTGGTGGCTTGTATTTTCGCAGTATCATGGGTGGAAATATGCAAAAACAAAAAAATATTCCTGTCGCTGAAAAATAGCATTCTATATCAACCCAGATACCAAGAAGTCGGGTATCTAGGTTATTTTCCTGTAAGGGCGTTCGCGAAGCGTGCTGGAAGCATCAGCATTCGGGCAATAAATTCTCAATTTTTATCACAGGTTATTTTCCGAATGCTTCGCCCCTACGACTCCTGTTAAATACAACTCAAAAGATTTTCTTTAATTCCTGAGCAGATTTTTCAATTGCAGCTATACTGCCAGGATTCACCATTCCGTAATAATCAAAAACATAAACTTGATTATTTTGAGTAGCTTTTAATTTCTGCCAAAACGGCTCTTTTTTCAAAGAATCTAACAAAGTTGCTTCAGCACTAACCACAATTAAAACATCAGGATTTGCTGCTAAAACTTTTTCGGCTGAAAGTGTTACATAACCACCAATAGGGCTATTACCTTGTAATTCTGCGGCGACATTTTTCGCACCAAACAGAGAAACTATATCACCTGCCCAACTGTTTTTATTTGGTGCTAAAATTGGTTGACGACTTACTAAAACTAAAGTCGAAAGATTCTGATTTTTTTGATTTTTCTTTTCCGGTAAAAAAGTTTGATATCTATTTAATAAAGGTTGGGGATCTGCACCTATTTTCTCTGCAATATTTTTAGTGAGTTCTTCCAAAGCTTCCCAGCTATATACTTTTGTGGATAAAGTTTTTATTCCTAGCTGTTGCAGTTTTTGTAATGGTACATCAGAAAAACCTGCTACACCAATTACTAAATCTGGTTTTAATGCTACAATCTTTTCTAAGTTTGGTGCATTTTGTCCTTGACTAACTTGAGGAATATCTTTAAATCGAGGATCATCTTTTAATAACTTACTACCAACAATTCCTACTAATTTTGTTTGATCTAGTTCAGCAATAATATCAGCAGACAGCGAAGAAAGCGCAACCACTCTTTTCACAGATGTGTTAGGTGATTTTTGTGCAATGGTAATATCTGGTGTAATTTCTGGTTTTACTGCTTGTGTTTGGCTGGTTTCTGTAGCACAAGACAACAAAAACAAACTTAAAAAAATTGATACTAAAAATGATTTATGACGCATAATATTGTTTTGATTTCTCATTTCTTATTTTTTGGGAATCGGCAATTTTATTTTTTCAAATTATAGCAACTTCTAGCAACAAACAAGGTTTTTACCTCTGTTACCTGTCACCTATCACCTGTCACCTGTCACTTCATCTAAATCTTCAGGAGTATTACAATTAAATAACATATCCGATTTTAACAAAGGTAAAGTTTCCACAGGATGTAATTTTAGAAACTGTTGAAAAGATCGTCCTCCTTGATTGATAAAATCTAAAATTAGAGGTAAACAAGAACTGCGATAAAAACCACAAAGCGGTTCCCAACATTGGGTATTTTTTACCAAACAAGCAATATTTTCTCCTTTTATATTATCTAATCTTTTCACCCAATCTTGCAACACTTCAACTTGCAAATTTGGTAAATCGCAAGCTAATAATAACACCCATTCTGTGTTTACTTTCTCTAAACCTTTTACAAAACCCACTAAAGGTCCTTGTGTGTTATGGGGGTTTTCTTGTATAAATTCACATTCTGGTAACGGTAAGTGTTGATATCTTTCTGGCCAAGGTGTAACTATATATATAGTATCCGTACAACTTTTAGCGACATTGCCAACTTTTTGTAATAAGGGTATTCCCTGAATAGGAATCAAAGCTTTATCCTTTCCCATCCTAGAACTTTTACCACCTGCAAGAACTACGGCGCTTAATGTAGTCATAGGAACAAAATCTTTATTGATACGTCTAATCATCAAGTATTAATAAGTGTTAAATTTATATCAATATATTTATTGATACCTTAAATAAGGTTCAGTAAAATGTACATTTTCTATGAACAGGTATCAAAATAGAGCCATATTTTGCGGATTCTGACATTAAAAGATGTATTATTTATTATCCACTAGGAAATTATATCACCGCTATGTCTGATTATAATCAAGCAGTTGCTATAGATGTCAACAACTTAGCAGCTATCAATAATATAGGGTTCATTAAATATGAACAAGGAGACAAAGAAACAGCGATTCAACAATGGCAACAAGCGATTAAAATTAACAATAAATCTGCTGAGGCCACCTTAGCTTTAGCTGTAGCTTTATATGGTAAAGGAGAACAACAACAGGCTTATAAGTTAGCAGAAACAGCATTAAAGTTAGATAGAAAATTTGCTGATTTTCACTGGATGAAAAAGCATTTTTGGGGTCAAAGTATGATTACTGATGCTCAGAAATTTCTATCTACTCCTCAAATGAAAAATTTGTTATCACAGTTGCGTTAATGTTAATATTTACTTCTTTCTAATATTCTCATTCCCATACTCTGTGTGGGAATGACTTTATTTTGCAGTCACATCTCTGATTAAATATCTCTTGATTTGTTGAAACTTGTGACTGCTGACTAATGATGTATCACCTTTATGTTAAAATATAAAACATAGCTAGATGAGAGGTTAACAAATATGACCCAAGAATTAATAGACCTCAGAAATAGTATTTTACAAGGACGTTACGCAGATGCTTTGGCAATTGTGGACGAGTTAGAAGGAATGAGTAAACAAGCTATTTTGGGCAATATCCAGTCGTATGTAAGGATTTTGTTAATTCATTTAATTAAAAATCAAATCGAACAGCGTTTAACAAATTCTTGGTCTGCATCTATTCGTAATGCTATCCGAGAAATTAAAAAGATCAATATTAAAGATAATAAGAAATCCTATTACATCAATCAAGATGAATGGGAAAGTTTTATGGAGGAAGAGGTGATTGAAGATGCGATCGCTGATGCTAGTTTGGAAGTGATGAATGGTATTTATAACCAATTCCAACTAGGAGAAATTATAGATAGAAAACAGTTAATTGCAACTGCTTTACAATTCCTCAATTTAACTTATTCCTATTCACCTAAAGAATTACCTGCTATGGTTGCAGAAACTTTAACTCAGTTACCTGGTGGTGAAGATTGGAAAATAGGAAAAAGGTAAATACCGCAGGAGTCAGGAGTCGTAGGGGCGAAGCATTCGGACAACAATATTGGGGAAAAATCGAGAATTGATCACCCGAATGCTTCGCCCGTACAGGAGTCAGGAGTTATTAATTTTGGATTTTGGATTTTGGATTTTGGATTTTGGATTTTGGATTGTTTTTCTTAACTCCAATCTAAAATCTAAAATCTAAAATCTTCCTCCCTATTCCCTATTCCCTTCTTACTGTCACCTGTCACCTGTCACCTGTTACCTGTCACCTCACCCTCTATTCTGACTTCTTTGCACCTGTAACAACAACTCCTCTAAACTCCCTGGTGCGGGAAGACATTTCAACCCTTGACACACTAAACCCACACTTCCATCTGGTAAATCTAATACAACTGAAAAAGCGGTAGTGGGTAGATATTTAGGCATTAATGACTTAATCTGCTCAGTGGTACTACGAATCAATGTACAATTCCGATACCAATCTAAAGCAGTAAATAAACTAGCACAACCTTGAGGAGATTCATTCATTACACCTTTAAAGGCTTTTAATCCTGATTCAGCTAAATCAAGATAATGTAAGTTATCAGTAAGTAAAGATAACCTGACTAAATTGGCGATCGCCACCCCATTAGCTGAGGGTGTAGCATTATCCGCAAAACTCCGCTCCCTGATAATTAAATCTTGACTATTATCGCTAGATGTGTTAAAATAACCACCTAATTCTACACTCCAAAGAAAATCATTAAACTCATCTTGGAGAGCGATCGCTTTTTCCAACCAATCAGCATTTTCTAAATCCGCTTGCTGTAAATCCAACAATGCTTTAATAAACAAAGCATAATCTTCAGATTGAGCTAATACCGTCGCTTCACCCTCATAATTAAGTCGGTGAAAACGTCCATCCACAAATTGATGATCTAAAATAAACTTAGCCGCTTTTATTGCTAACTCCAAATAACTAGGTTCTTGAAAAACCTCCCCTGCTCTAGCTAAACCGGAGATCATCAAACTATTCCAAGCTACAATCATCTTAGTATCAGTCACCGCAGGAATGCGACCAGGCCAGTTAGTGATTTTCGCTTCCTGATTATCTCGCGCTGGGGGAAAAGTTGCTAGTGCATCAGGAGTTGCACCATAACGCACAGTAAACAACTTACTCAAAGCAACTTCTAAAGTTTCACTCAGTTCACCGGGATGTAACCTTTGTAAAACATTTTTCCCTTCAAAATTGCCATTAACACTAACAGTAAACTGTTGTTCTAATTCCGTTAATTCTTCAGTTGTTAACAGTTGTTGTAATTCCTGATAACTCCAGACATAAAAAGCACCTTCCTCCGGTTCTGTATCTATGGGGTTAGTGAAACTATCCGCATCTTGAGCAGCATAAAAATAACCGCTAAGTGCTGTCATTTCCCGTTGTAACCATTTTACAGTTCCAGCCACCGCTCGTTTAAAAGCCGGTTCTTCAATTCCCGCACTCCACAAATCAGCCAGATATTCTACAATCTGACCATTATCGTAAAGCATCTTTTCAAAGTGGGGGACAGTCCAAGTAGGATCAACAGTGTAGCGATGAAAACCACCAGCAACATGATCATAAATACCCCCCAAAGCTAAATCTAAACCCCGTTGAGTAGAAACTTGTAATCCATCATACCGAGATTGATCATTAAACCGAGAACCCCGCAAAACCAACTCACCATAGGGGATCATCGGAAAACTATTACCAACCTGCTTAGGAGAAATGATCCCCGTGCAAACTTCCCAACCTATTTGTAATAATTCTTGATCAGCTACTTCCTGACTGCCATCATTTTGTAACACCGCAGATGTCAGCAAAGCTTCGAGAATTAAAGCTTTTCTTTGACGTAACTCCTCTTTTTCAGTATCGTAGTAATTGCGTAAAGCTTGTAAAACCTGCAAAAAACCCGGACGACCATAACGGGGATCAACAGGAAAATAAGTACCCGCGTAAAAAGGGACTAAATCATCAGGAGAGAGAAAAGCATTAAGAGGCCAACCCCCTTGACCAGTCATCATTTGTAAACTTTGCATATAGATGCTATCAAGGTCGGGTCTTTCTTCTCTGTCTACCTTGATGGGGAGAAAATTGGCATTCATATATTGGGCGATCGCCAAATCAGAAAACGCCTCACCTTCCATCACCGTACACCAGTGACAACTAGAGTAACCAATAGAAAGAAAAATCGGTTTATTTTGCGCCCTTGCAGTTTCCAATGCTTCATCACACCAAGGCCACCAGTCAATCGGGTTTTCAGTGTGTTTGCGGAGATAAAGACTTTTTGTGTCAGCTAGTCGATTAGTCATGATAATAGTTTTCCACCATTTTCTGACCAGTCTAGCGTTTTTAAAGTTAAGCTGTTGGACATTTAACTTGCATATTATCTAAAATTGAAACTCTTGTGGGGTGGGCATCCTGCCCGCATTGGTTGTGCAAATTAAAGGTTTATCAGCTTATTACTTTTTAGTCATTAGTTATTATTTATTATTTATTAGTTATTTTTACCCAGTCACCAATCACCAATCACCAATCACCTTTTATTTGGAAAAACGAATAGTTGAACCGAGAACAGGGGCTGGAATTTCCGATACAGGTGATACAGACTTGCGAGGAATTTGGGTACTGGGGTTTAGTGCTGCGATTAGGTGCAGCAAAAAAGTGATTAAAGCAGCTTGCATAAGTCTTTCTAGCATAGCACTCCTCTCTTGAAAAATAGCATTTAAATTTAGATTGGTTAATCTAAATACACCAGATAGTCCCGATTTACCGGATTTGCAAAATATGTCCGGAAAATTAACCAGGTTCAGGTTAAAAATTGTGAAAAAAGTTACTAATACCTGAAAAAGAATTTCGACCAAATAATATAGATTCGCCAACACAAGGCAAGCTAAAGTTATAGGTCAATAAATAGGCACGCAGACAGCTAGTGTCAGAATGTAAGTTAATCATCTGTTAATGATGATGAACTTTTGAATTCTCCCGCTTTTGACATCGCCACAATTCTTGAGACTGCTATCAGTCGCTAAAAGTGCCTGTTAAAAAAAATTTTGGCGATGAGATATTTGATTCTAGAGTATTGCTATTGAAAAATCTGTTTGCTCAGAGCAGATGATTAGGAGATCAAAAATTTATCTGTTATTGTCGAGATATCCAAATTTGACAATCAACACAATCAGCCTCTCTCATAGATAGAATAAATAGCAAATAGATACAAATACGCTCAATGATTCCTATCGTTATTGAACAATCGGGTCGAGGCGAACGCGCCTTTGATATCTACTCACGGCTGTTACGTGAGCGGATCATTTTTTTGGGACAACAGGTGGACAGCAGTCTGGCTAACCTGATAGTTGCCCAATTGTTGTTTTTAGATTCTGAAGACCCGGAGAAAGACATTTATATGTATATCAACTCTCCTGGTGGTTCAGTGACGGCGGGGATGGGCATTTTTGACACCATGAAAAATATCCGCCCCGATGTCTGTACCATTTGTACCGGACTAGCGGCGAGTATGGGCGCTTTCCTATTAAGTGCAGGTACTAAAGGTAAAAGGATGAGTTTACCTCATTCACGGATTATGATTCACCAACCTTTAGGCGGCGCTCAAGGTCAAGCGACTGATATTGAAATTCAGGCACGGGAAATTTTATACCACAAGCGCAAGCTGAATGAGTATTTAGCCGAACACACTGGTCAGCCTTTTGAACGTATTGCCGAAGATACAGAACGCGACTTTTTCATGTCTCCAGAAGAAGCCAAAGAATACGGCTTAATCGACCAAGTGATTGACCGTCACTCCGCCGGTAGCCGTCCAATGGTTGTAGTGTAGGTGATTGGTGATTGGTGATTGCTGATTGCTGATTGGTGATTGGGAAAATACAAATAATTAGGGGTTGCTGAGAAAGTCTTTCCGTGAGGGCATAGGAGTCAGGAGTCAGGAGTCAGGAGTCAGGAGAAGATTTGAAAATTTCTTTGCCATCTCTTGAAATCCCAAAAAATGCACACTTTTTCCGGTATACCCTTCAAAACCCTTGCACTAATTTCTGTGTTTATCAGCCTCTAACCTTTGATATATCAAGGTTTTAGGTTTATTCAGCAAACCCTAATTAATTTCCCCCAGTCCCCAGTCCCCAGTCCCCAGTCCCCTCCTTTTAAAATCCAGCTATAGGATCAGGTTGAGCTTTGAGGTAGTTGAGAAAATCGAGTAACTCTTCCTCACTCAGTAAAGAACGCCCCAGTTTACCGTAGGTTTTCTTGAGATGTTCTCTTCCCTGTTCTTTAGTCCAGCCCAAGCGTTCTATTTGGACATCGGTTTGGGCAATGACATCAGATAAATTAACTGGTTCGCTTTTTCTCTTGGTTTTGCCTATCCCTAAGCGCAAACCAGTATCTTCAACAGAAGAATAACTACGTGGAGTAAATGGGGTGACATTACTAGGAGGAATTTCTGGTAAAGGTTGAAGTTCAGGTTCGGGATTAGATACTAGATTCAGGTTAGGCGCTGAGGTATGAACTTTTTCTTCTGTGGGAGTAGTTTCAGAAAAACTTTGATCTAAAGTTTGATCTAAAGTTTGATCTAAAGTTTGGTTGTAGGTATCGTTTTTAGTGTTGTTAGCCAGTGACCATTGACCCCTGGCAACATCACCAGTGCTAGGGACAGATTCATTGAAAACTGTGGTAGTTTTTGGGGAAGGATTCACGGTTACAGGGGAAACAGAAACAGCAGCATTTTCCCTGGTTGTATTTGTGATTCCCAAAACCATCAGCGCCCGATTTCTAGCTTGGTCTTCAGCAGCTTCCACAGTGTCTGATCCCGCCATAGCAGTGGCACGGGTGACACCTTCAATTTGTAGACTGACTCGGACGATATATTTACCTTGAAAAATCTCTACTAATTCAGAAATAATACTTCCGTTAGGATACAATCTCTGGAACTGAGCCAACATCATATTTCCACCCATCTCAATCTGTTTTACTTTATTTGTACTTTGTAGATTTGTTTGATTTTATATAGATATTTAACTACTTGGTAATACGTCCTGATAGCGAAGCGTGGCGAAGCCATACGCCTGACTCCTTGAACTTCTGCCTCCTGCCTCCTGTACGGGCGAAGGATTCGGGCGAACAATTATTAATTTTTATCACAGGTTATTTTCCGAATGCTTCGCCCCTACTTCGCCCCTACGACTTTTTGCGCTATGATCATCAGTCAAGATTGTAGCAGCAACTAATTTGTGCATAATTCGCAGAAAATTTTAGTTACTGCTGACTGAATCAGGTGTCTTCCTTTCAATGCTATACTAATCACCCAACTAGATATCTAGAAGTATTTTCTGGAAGTGCGCTCTAAATCTACAATAATAAAGATAAGGTTCGCCCTCATTGCTTGTTCAGCTGCTTACCTGATTGTTACCGATTCTACAGAGGGGAAAATTAGGTTAATCGGCTGTGTCTCCTAGTTAAAACTCAGATTCTCATGGTAGTACCTGTTGAAATCTAGACAATCAAACATCTGTTACTTGCCTTTTGTATCAGCTAGTGGAAATTGAAGAGTTCTCTAAACCAAATCTCTCAAAATTCCATTGCGTAATTATCAGGTGGAAATCGAGTATCAGGAGTGCTGTGTAAGATTGGTTAGGTGAAGAAGGTTGAACCCAAGTGAATTCTGGTCGTGCAGTGAGAATTCCGAGCAGAGCCTCGCTCTGAAAGGAACTTGTGCTGCCTTGTCTTATCTACGAGAGACCACTCTAGGGTAATTCGTTGGCAACGAGTGTCTGTTGGCTGTGAGGAGATACAGAGCTAACAACTGAACTCAAAATTTTACCTAAATATACTTAAATTTGCTCAAATTTAAGTAAACAAGGTTTTGAAAAAGGTAAATTAGTTCATCTAAAATACCTTTTAGGCGATAACCAAGCCGGAAAATCCTAAAATTCTAAGGTAGGGCAAGCTTTGTCCAAACCAAAAGCCTGTGGATTAAGTAAGTGCCGTCACTCTTAAGTAAAGCAGGAAGCTAACTGCAAGTCTTTAGGTAGATTTGAGTAAGTTTAGTAAAGCGGAAGAACCAGATTACACGAAAAATGATGTTTTGACCAAAGGTCGGTTCACTGCATGGAATTTTCAATCGCTACACTTCTTGCCAATTTTACTGATGATAAATTGGTAGCTCGGAAGGTTTTGGAAAAAAAACTGGGTTGTGAAGATGAAGATAGTTTGGAAAAACTTCACATTGCTTTGGAGGTGCTGGAAAAAATTGGACTGTTAGTCAAAGATCGGGGTAAGTATCGTCGTGTATCAGAAGAGGGGCTGATTGAAGCGAAACTCCGCTGTTCTAGTAAGGGGTTTTGTTTTGCAATTCAGGATGTGGAAGGCTCGGAGGATATTTATATCCGGGAAAGCCATCTCAGTAATGCCTGGAATGGCGATCGCGTTTTGGTGAGAGTTCTAAAAGAAGGTAGTCGTCGCCGTTCTCCTGAAGGTGAGGTAAAGTTGATTCTGGAGCGTTCTAATCACACTTTACTAGCACGGATTAAGCAAGTAGAAGGGGGTTTCCGTGCTGTACCTTTGGATGATCGTTTGCTGTTTGAATTGAAACTGCTCACCAATGGCATTAACTTAGAAGCAGCTATCGACCACTTAGCT
This sequence comes from Sphaerospermopsis sp. FACHB-1094, assembly GCF_014696195.1. Classification (NCBI taxonomy): domain Bacteria; kingdom Bacillati; phylum Cyanobacteriota; class Cyanophyceae; order Nostocales; family Aphanizomenonaceae; genus Sphaerospermopsis; species Sphaerospermopsis sp. FACHB-1094. Next base: position 32,747 of record NZ_JACJPT010000023.1, read on the forward strand.
CATGTGGAAGTCTTGCGTTATCCCTTAGCTCAATATCCACCCCTGGGGCGGGTGGTACAAATTCTGGGTAGCGATGCTGAAGCCGCTGCTGATATAGACTTGGTAACGTGCAAACACGATTTATCTCGGACTTTTACAGAAAATGTCTTGGATGCAGCCGCGAAATTACCTAAAAAGCTGCTGAAAGCAGATTTAAAAGATCGCGTAGATTTACGGGATTTGTTTACTCTGACGATAGAAGGGGTAAACGGTGACGATAGAGTAGTAGAAAATGCTTTTAGCTTAGAGAAAAACCCCAGTCAACCCTGGCGGTTAATTGTTCATATTACTGATTTATCTCACTTTATTCAGGCTGACGAGATATTAGATAGAGAAGCACTCAAGCGGGGCAGGTCAGTGTATCTCGGAGATTTAATTTTGCCGATGTTACCTGATGCGGTAGGGGAACGTTGTTCATTGATACCGGACAGCGATCGCCTCGCACTCTCCTTTGTCATCACCATTGATCCCCAACTGGGAGAAGTGATTGAGTGGGAAATTCAACCGAGTGTGATTAATGTTGATACGGCTGTAAGCAAAGAGCAAGGGGAAGCAATACTCAATGGTGAATCAACAAAAGCATCTGTTGAAAGTACAGAGATATTACGTGATTTGGCAACTTTGGCGACAACAGTCAAACAAGCTCGCTTATCTCGCGGTAGCTTGCAGTTGAATCTACCACCTAGCCAAAATCCTTATCATGATGAAGGTAATATGGGGGCGGTAGTACCTCATGACTCATCAGTGCGATCGCTCATCACAGAGTTTGTACTGATGGTAAATGAACTAATGGCAGATCAACTCAGCGCCTTGGGAGTTCCTGCTATTTGGCGAGTTCAAGGTACACCTGATCCTGAAGATGTCCAGGAAATGCTGAAACTGGCAATTAATTTAGGTGTGGAATTAACACTTGATCCAGAATTGGAAATTCAACCCCTAGATTATCAGCAATTAACCGGTATTTTCGCTGAATCACCATCTGAGCAAGTTCTTACCTACCTGCTGCAAGATACTCTCAAACCTGCTATGTACAGCACCACCAAAGGATCTCACTTTGGTTTAGCACTGCCACAGTATCTTCACATAAGCTCACCCTTGCGGCGTTACCCAGATTTACTCATGCAAAGGGTATATCATGCCTTATTGGAATATGGGCGCGATCGCCGCAACACCCGTGTTAAAGAGCGTGTTAACCTGCGTCACTCTTCTTCTCATTTGGAAATTAACTGGAACGTTCTCCCACCAGAACTACAACAAGAACTACAAAGCGATTTAAATAGAGTCCTTGTCCAGATTAATGACCGAGAAAAAGAAGTTCAAGAAGCTGAAGCCGATTTAGCTGGACTACAAAAGGCCCAACTGATGAAACAGCGCATCGGTCAAGTTTTTCCCGGTGTAATTACAGGCGTTCAATCCTACGGTTTCTTTGTAGAAATCGAAGTCCCAGCTACAGAGTCAGAAATCGGCTCTCAACTAAGTACACCTTTGCGGGTAGAAGGATTAGTACACGTCAGTTCACTAAAAGATGATTGGTATGAATATCGGGCTAGACAACAAGCACTATTTGGGCGGAAAAATCGCGCTTCCTATAGATTAGGCGATCGCGTCTCCGTACAAGTCAAAAGTGTAGACTACTACCGTCAACAAATTGATTTAGTCACAGTTGGCGCTGATGGTATGGTCAAAGGTTCAGGAGTAAGTGTTGCTAATGAAGATGGCACAGATATTTACTTACCAAATCACATCAAATCTTTTGATTTAGATCCCTATAGTGAAGATGAATGAAGAGAAGTCAGAATTCAGCGGTCAGAATACCCCATGCCTGTTCGTCGTAGACGTGCCCTAGGCATAGTCAGGGGTAACACCTCGCGAAAATTTTTTCTTTTCTTCACGGATAAATCTGGGGGCTTTAAACCCCGATTCATCCACCAGTTGCACAGAATTCATTCTGACTCCTGACTCCTGACTCCTGACTTCTAAATTCTTCTTAGGTAAATTTTCTGGGTATTTTCGTGTCCAATAACAGTAAACCACTTATTTTAGGCGTATCAGGTGCATCCGGACTGATTTACGCCATTCGCGCTCTTAAATTTCTTTTAGAAGCTGAGTATAAAATTGAACTGGTTGCATCTAAATCAACTTACATGGTTTGGCAAGCAGAGCAAAATATCCGAATGCCAGCAGATCCCCAAGCACAAGAGCAATTTTGGCGAACTCAAGCCGGAGTAACCCTATCTGGTCAACTACGCTGTCATCCTTGGAGTGATGTTGGTGCTGGTATTGCTAGTGGTTCGTTCAAAACTTTGGGGATGATCATTATCCCCTGTAGCATGAGTACAGTAGCTAAACTAGCAGTGGGTTTAAGTTCAGACTTACTAGAACGGGCAGCAGATGTACAGATCAAAGAAGGGCGTAAACTGGTGATTGTTCCCAGAGAAACGCCTTTTAGCCTGATTCACCTGCGGAACTTAACCACCTTAGCAGAAACAGGAGTGAGAGTTGTTCCCGCCATTCCCGCCTGGTATCACAACCCCCAAACAGTTGAAGATTTAGTTGATTTTGTCGTAGCCCGTGCTTTAGATCAACTAGATATTGATTGTATTCCCATTCAACGCTGGGAAGGTCATATTTAAGGGGACTGGGGACTGGGGACTGGGGACTGGTGATTGGATAAAAATGACTAATGACTAATGACTAATGACTAATGACTAATAACTAATAACAAAAATGGCTGGAATTCGTGTAATTTTGTTGGTAGTGGTGCTGGGGGGACTAACACTATTGTTAGTTCAAAATTTTTCTCCTGCCCTCCCCTTAGTATTTTTGGGGATGCGAACTCAACCATTACCACTGGCTTTATGGATTTTATTTAGCATTGCTGCTGGTGGTGTAACATCTTTTTTAATTACCACCTTGTTTAAATTTACTACTTATTTTACTGAAAAAGCATCTTCATCTAGGTCAACGAGAACAGCACCGCGTGTTAAGACAAATCCCAGGGAAGAAACTATACCATCTCCCAGTAGCCCACGCAGGCCAGTTACAGAAACCGATTACACTACCAGTAATGAATTTGATGATTGGGAAACAGATCCTAATCAAGCTGATGATTGGGATTTTGCAGAACCAGCCGAGACACCAAGCCCGAAACCCTACCCAAATCAGCAAGCTCGGAAAAATGTATCTCAGTCTGATTCTGTTTACTCCTACAGTTCTCAATCACCGAAAAATACTGGTGTAGGAAAAACCGAATCAATTTATGATGCTGATTACCGAGTAATTATCCCTCCTTATCAACCCCCAACTACTGATCAAAGTGATGATGATTGGGGTTTTTTTGAAGATGAAGAGGAAGATTTTGATGATAATAATGAACGTCCTCGCTAGTAAGTTTATGACACAGAAATTTGTGATTCGGTCTGCTTTAAGCTAAACTGCTTTCTTGATTCTCTTGACTCCTGTTTTATTTGACCCATCATTGCTGCTTCTTGCAAAGCCATAAAGGCATTAAAATCCTCACTGTCATATCGGGTAGTTAAAAGTTCCCTAAGTTGATTTTCTGCTGCCAAAGTTAAATAGCCAGTAGTTAAAGCTGTGTGTACAATGTCTCGAATTCGAGTCATAGTTTGCATATTAGGCATATTTATTACATTTGCTGATTGATGAAAGCTAACTCAGTTGAGAAAAGCTGGTTTATAAAAGACGAACATTTGGGAATTGTTGACAATGATTTTATTATAACTAATGGAAATGTTGAAAAAGACGATTTAATTATAGTTAGTTTTGACGAAAATTTATATCTGACAACTTATGAATATAAATTTTATTGCCAACTTGGCGGCGATAATATTGAAAATTTGAAACAATTTGATAGACAAGTATATGATTTTATTATTGATGATATTGATCAACAAAGGGAGACAGTATCAATTTTAGTTTGTTAAAAATGACATCTTATATGCGTTTGAACAGTTTTACTTTCTTCAAGTTTGGGAATAATGGTTCATTTTAACTAAAATCCTGAAAATCATTACCAATAAAGGCTTTTGGGGATAATTATTTTTTAACTCTACGCTTCTGCGGAATGTAGGATGAAATAAAAATTTAGAAATAATTGTATTTTACTATAGGAATAATATTTGATTTTTGAAAAAAACTCCGTACACCTAAATTCTCTAAAACCCTTTTGCCTCTTGCCTGCCTACATAGATAATTTCAGATATCAAATCAGATTCCTATATGTACATAGTATGGTTAATCAACTTTGCGGAAGTTTATTTACAAAAGATAATTTACAAAAATTCAAAAAAATTAACATGAAAAATTGGATTCTTGTTAGATAATAACGGCTATTGAAATTATCTATGATTCAACCAGGATAACAACAATGGATGAAGAACAACGCCGTGCTTATTGGCGTGCTAACACTGATTTAATCAGAAATCTGTTAATTATTTGGGCTTTAGCTTCCATAGTTTTCAGCATTTTATTAGTTCAACCATTAAACACAATCAAGTTTTTTGGTGTTCCTTTTGGTTTTTGGATGGCACAACAAGGATCAATTTTGATTTTTGTAGTTTTGATTTTTACCTACGCTTTCCAAATGGATAAATTAGACCGAAAATATAATATCAAAAAATAAAACAAAGCGAGGATAAACGGTGTCAGTTGAACTTTGGACGATTATTTTAGTAGGACTTTCTTTTGTTCTTTACATTTACATTGGTTGGCAGTCAAGAGTAGAAAATACCAAGGATTTTTTTGTAGCTGGACAGGGTATTCCTTCTATTGCTAATGGTGCAGCAACCGCAGCAGATTGGATGTCTGCGGCTTCTTTTATTTCGATGGCTGGATTAATTTCTTCCCTGGGTTATGATGGTTCAATTTATTTGATGGGTTGGACTGGTGGCTATGTTTTATTAGCTTTATTATTAGCCCCATATTTGCGGAAGTTTGGTAAATATACAGTACCAGATTTTGTAGGCGATCGCTATAAATCAAATCTCGCTCGTTTAGTTGCAGTTGTGGCGGCAATTTTCGTTTCTTTAACCTATGTTGCCGGACAAATGCGCGGGGTAGGAATTGTATTTAGTCGCTTTTTGCAAGTTGATATCAATACTGGTGTCATGATCGGTATTGTGATCGTTGGTTTTTTTGCAGTTTTGGGAGGAATGAAAGGTATTACTTGGACACAAGTTGCCCAATATTGCATTTTGATTTTAGCTTATTTAATTCCTGCCATTGCTATTGCAAATAAACTTACAGGAAATCCTTTTCCCCAATTAGCATTTACTTTTAGTGATGTTGCTAATAATTTAAATCAACTTCAGGTGGATTTAGGGTTTAAAGAATATACCCAACCTTTTGCTAATAAAACTATGTTAGATGTCCTATTCATCACTATTGCTTTGATGGTGGGAACTGCTGGGTTGCCTCATATTATCGTCCGATTTTACACTGTTCCTAATGTGCGGGCGGCGAGATTTTCCGCAGGTTGGGCTTTATTATTTATCGCCATTCTTTACACGACAGCTCCAGCTTTATCCATGTTTGCCCGTTACAATTTGATCCAGACTTTTAATGATCAAAAAATTGAGGAAGTGAGAAAATTAGACTGGGTAAATAAGTGGGAAAAAACTAAACTGTTGACGTTTGAAGATAAAAACCAAGATGGAAAATTGCAGTTAACACCGAATAAACAAACTAACGAAATTACCATTGACAATGATATTATTGTCCTTTCAACTCCTGAAGTTGCTAAACTTCCAGCTTGGGTTATAGCTTTAGTAGCTGCGGGTGGTTTAGCTGCTGCATTATCCACAGCTTCCGGTTTATTATTGGTGATTTCCAGTTCTGTCGCCCATGATCTTTATTATCGTATTTTTGATGAAACAGCTTCAGAAGAAAAACGGGTATTTGTGGGGCGAGTTGTTGTTGGTTTTTCCTTAATTTTAGCAGGATATTTTGGTGTTAACCCTCCCGGTTTTGTGTCTCAAGTAGTGGCGTTTGCTTTTGGTTTAGCTGCTGCTAGTTTTTTCCCGGTGATAGTGTTAGGAATTTTTGATAAACGGACAAATTCTCAAGGTGCTATTGCGGGAATGTTGAGTGGTTTAATTTTCACAATCATCTATATTATTGGTGTGAAGTTTGCCGGAATGACACCTTGGTTTTTTGGCGTTTCTGCTGAAGGGATCGGCACTTTAGGAATGGTCATTAATTTTATTGTCACCTTGATAGTTTCCCGTTTTACTCCTCCACCTCCTGAAGATATTCAAGCTTTAGTGGAAGATTTACGCACTCCTAGTTTTGAAGAATAGTAATTGGGGACTGGGAATATTTATCTTTCTTCTAACTCCTGACTCCTTGATCTCCTGACTCCTATTCTTTTTACCTTCCCAAATCTTCAATATTTTTCATTACTTGTTGATACAATTCTTTGTTACCTTCTCGATCAAAAATAGCTGCTGCCCGTTGTAAATCTTGTAATGCACTGCGTTTATCTCCAGCAGCAGCAAAAGCATTTCCTCGGTTATTAAACCCAGGACCAAAATTAGGATTTAAACGAATGGCTTGATTGTAATCTGCGATCGCTTTTTGTGGATCTCCCAGGGCAGCGTAAGCATTTCCGCGGTTATTATAGGCAACAGAATAATTTTCATCTATTCTAATTGCTTCAGTATAATCTTCTATTGCCCCATTTCTATCACCTATGGCTGCACGGGCATTACCGCGATTATTGAAAGCTTCGGCATAATTTGGAGCTAAACGAATCGCTTCATTATAATCAGAAATAGCTGCTTGCTGATCTCCCAAAGATGCAAAAGCATTACCACGATTATTATAGGTTTCTGCATCATTAGGATTAAGACGTAATGCTTGATTATAATCAGAGATCGCACCTTCTTTATTACCAATATCAAAATATGCTAAACCCCGACTTTTAAACGCAGGTGCATATTGAGAATTAAGACTAATTGAACGACTATAAGCAGCAATAGCCGCTTCAGAATTACCTTTAGCGTGCTGATTTTGTCCCTGAATATAAAACTCTCCTGCTTTGGATGTTCTAGATGTCAGTCGGTTCGGAGGACTAACCCCTATTTCTGTTACTAAAACATCCTGATTTTGATTGCAAGAAACGCATAAAATTCCACTGAAAACAGTAATCACTGTTATTTTTAATATTCTACCTAGCACTTGTCTATTATATGTCAATAACTGCCATTTCATAAGTTCTTATCAATCACTTGCATACCCGGAAAAAATTGTTACCAAAATCTAATAGAAACTAAAAGAAACTAATAGATTCCATGAATTACTTTTTCAAAATTTAACCAGTAATTGGAAAATTTAATGTATAAATAATTCTATTTCAGCTTTTATAAAATGTTGATTAAGATACATTTACGTAAATATAAATAATTAAAACCCCGACTTATTAAATAAGTCAGGGTTCTGTGAGTTCAAAATATAATAAATTCTGGCTTTTGCATTCCATTAATCATTTTTAACATCTTCTTCCTGAGATTTAGTAATTAACCGCCAAACAGAAGTTTTTTCAATATCTACATCTAATTGTTCTAAATTTCTGCCTAATTCTTTTTGTAATTTCTCAGTTAAAGTAATGGTAAAATCCAAATCAATATCTTCATTTTCTACTAATCTCACCAACTCCGTAAATTTCACCTTAACAGATTTCCGTTCATAACCACTGAGTTGATAATATTCAGTTTCGGATACATTTTGAATTTGCATCGCTTTTTTTAATCTTTCTTGTAAATAATCAAATTCAGAATTAATCAGTTTTTTTTGCTGTTCCACTTCTGTATATTTTTGGGAAAGTACAGATAAATCTTCCGTTTCTGGTTTTGTAATAACTTGAGACTGTAAAGCTAATAATTTTGAATGTACTTGAGCCAGATAAATACAATCAAAATAAGCATATTCTAATTGCTCATCGCTTAAAGGTCTTATACCCCAATCGCTACCTTGTTCCTGTTTATCAATACCATAAAAATTACACAACACATTACCTAAAGTTTTCAGTTGATAATTAGGCAATGGTAGAATATGATATGGTATGGACTTAGCCATTTCTAAAGTACAAGTGATATTTTTGGCTTTTTTATTGCCTAAAAGTTTCAAGTCATAACTTGCATTGTGAAAAACCTTTTCAATAGATTCATTCATCATGATTTGCTCAATAAAAGCAGCAATCACATCAGACTTATTTAAAACATCCAAAATATAAACACTGTCACCAGTCATATCTTGAGGATGATCCAATATTTGAATCAGGGATAATCGAGGATTACGACTTTTATAATCAGCCACTTCTGTATCTATCCAAAGAGTTTTAGATTTGGTGTATTTAGCAATTTGAGAACGGATTTCCGCAGCAGTAGTAAGATAAGGCATTGGTAGATATAGAGCAGTTTAACTTAGTTATAATTAGTTATAATTTTATAAATTAACATTTTGTGACTAATTTTGCCGTAAGTATTCAGCTATCAGTAATCAGTAAATGACTACGCCACGCTACGCTAACAGCTTTTGTCTTGAGTAAGACTGAGTTAGTAAAAAGATGCATAGTTTTGTTAACTTACATCAGTGTTCATGAGAGTAGATTATAGCCTATTACTGATACTTTTCAGTTTCTGGCTGACGGCTGAATGCTGACATTTTGCCCTTACTTACTGCCCGATAATTATGCTAAGTTTTAATAAAAATTCTTGCTAATCTGCAAAAATCCTGACAAACAAACTCAAATTTATGAAATCATCTATTAATCGTCAATGGCGTTTAGCATCTCGTCCTGTGGGTGACATCAAAGTAAGTGACTTTGAGTATCGTCAAGAACCCATTCCCACACCAAAAGCAGGCGAAATACTGATCCGCAATATCTATCTTTCCTTAGATCCTACCCATCGCATTTGGATGAGCGATCGCCCCCAGTATATGCCACCTGTGGAAATTGGGGAAGTCATGCGTGGTTTAGTTCTGGGTATAGTGGAAGAATCTAAAAATCCCAACTTTCAACGGGGGGATCTCGTTTCTGGACTGTTAGGATGGCAAGATTACGCTTTAATTACTACTGGAAATCTTCCTTACATCACCAAAATTCCCCAACCCTTAACAGTTCCCCTCACTGCTTTTATGGCAGTTCTTAGCTTTATTGGTTGCACCGCTTATTTTGGACTTTTAGATATAGGAAAACCTCAAGCAGGAGAAACTTTGGTAGTCTCAGCGGCCTCTGGTGCTGTAGGTTCATTAGTCGGACAAATAGGGAAAATTAAAGGTTGTCATGTAGTGGGGATCACCAGTTCCGATGAAAAATGTCGCTATTTATTAGAAGAACTGGGTTTTGATGCTGCAATAAATTATAAAACCGCAGATTTAAGTCCCGCTTTAGCTGCATCTTGTCCCAATGGAATTGATATATATTTTGAAAACGTTGGTGGGGAAATTCTCGACGCTGTTTTAACACAAGTGAATTTAAATGCCCGCATTCCTCTTTGTGGTTTGATTTCTACTTATAATACTGAAGAACCTTTACCTGGACCTTATAATTTCAGTCAGATTTTAATGAAGCGGGTGTTAATAAAAGGTTTCATTGTCACTGATTATGTGAGTCAATGGGATCTTGCTTTTAGGGAGATGGGACAATGGATACAACAGGGAAAACTTAAATATCAGCAAGAAATTGTCCAGGGTTTGGAAAATGCACCTACAGCTATTCTCAAACTTTTTAATAGTGAAAAAATGGGTAAATTAATTGTGCAGATTTCTGAACAGCCCTAATCTGAGATTATTCATTAAAAAGGCTCAAGTATTACTATTTTGTCATACCTGAGCCTTTAATTAATTCAATTAATTTGCTAAAACTATTGCATTAGCAAAAATGCTTGATTTTATAACTTAGTAGCGATTGCGATTATAACCACCACCACCACTGCGATTACCACCACCTCTATCTTCCTTGGGTTTAGCTTTGTTAACTTTTAAATCTCTTCCCATCCACTCAGCACCATCAAGGGCATCAATAGCAGATGTTTCTTCTTCATCTGTACTCATTTCCACAAACCCAAAACCGCGCAGTCTTCCTGTTTCACGATCTGTAGGTAGTTGAACGCGCTTTACAGAACCGTATTCTGCAAAAACCGCAGTTAGAGTATCTTGGGTAACTTCATAAGAGAGGTTGCCTACATAAATTGACATAGATTTTCTCCAAAATCATAAAAGTGTAGAGATTTAGATTTCGGAGAAAAGTCTGTAAGTACCAAAAGGAAAAAACCTATTAATATTAAAAACAAACGCCGTCGCCGAATTACTTCTCACTTCTCATCATGGCACGGAAATTAACTTTCGGGGAAGAAGTGACAGAAACTTTTACATATCGTTACGTGAACAATTAACATCTAAGCAAATTATCCGTTTAAGCTAATTACATTAACGCCTAATCCGGTAACGCTTATATAAAATTCTTTATTTTTATTGGTTATTGTGTCCTTTGTTGATTGCGTTATTTATTTTTTGTTGAAGAGAAGCGATAATTTCATTACTTAATTCTTCTTCTGGTTCTACAACTTCACGTTCAGCTAAAACTGATTGAATTTGACCTTCAGAGGCTTTTCCTAGTCTTTGTAGTAGTGTTTGAAAACTTTGTTCCTGTTCACTTATTTCTTTTTCTGGTGTTGCTTGAACAAAATCTGTGGATACAACTTGGCGGGTTAAAGCATAAACTATATATTGATTTAATGAAATACCTTCAGTTTCAGCTAATTTGATTAAATGTTGGTGTAATGTAGCTGGTAATCTCAATGTTAATTGACTGATCATTATCCCACTAAATCAAAACCTATCAATATCTATATTCAATTCACCACTATGATATTTACGGTGACACTCTGGGCAGAAAGTGATCATATTTTGCAGGTCAGCCTCTCCTCCTTCACTGTAAGGAATCAGATGATGTCCATGCGCTTGTTGTGTTATTTTTCCACAAACCATACACTGGTATCCATCAACTTCTTTTACTTCCTTTTGCACTTTTCTATGTTCGTAAGATCTTTTTTTTCCCATTTCGATGTTCCTGATAACTTATCAATCAAAAATTATTTCCTCCCCTATTCTAGATGTTTTCAATTATTTATTTTTAATTGACAGAACAGGAGAGGATGAAATTTAATTCATAACATATAACTAAAAGTAATTATTCATTACTGTCACTTGAATCCAGTAATTTCGATTCCTTAGCAGGAAGAGATTTCATATTACCTTCAACTATTGTACCTCTTGCTTCAGGAGCAATTTGCTTTTTTAGTTTTTTAATTCCACTCGCAAGCTGTTCTTGTTCCGTTTCTGTTAACATATCAATTCTGACATTAATCGCTCTATTTCTATCTGATTTATTGGATATGGTTAACACCTTGATTGAGTGGATACAAAATACAAAACTACATGACACTATATTCTAGAAATTAGACATTGTTACTGTGCCGTTTGGTGTTTCTTGCTTAGTAACTACTTCTGCGATGCCAGCTTCATCCATGTGAGTAATAATTAAGTTGGGAGTTTGGTTAATTCTGGGAATTTTATCCTCATCTAGACTTATGGACATCACAGATACTTCTCCTTTTTGATTTTTGATAACAACGTGGTAGCCTGTATCTGTAGGCCATAAATTCAGCACCTCTTCTCCTTCTTTAAGAATTTTGATTTCTGGTGGATAGATATGATTAGCTGACATAGGTATCTTCTCCATTTCGTAAATATCAAGTCATACTACAATTTTAATATGGAAATCCTCAAACAGACTGTGTGGTTCATGCAATAGGTATTCTTCTGTGTGTAAGTGCTTAATTGTGACAATTATGATTTTAGATTCAGTGTAAGTTTTTGCAATCAGTCGTTATACATAAAATGAATTATTTTTTTAATACAAATTTTCATAAAAATTAACTCAGTATGAGTTAGTTGAAAATGTAAGTGCCAGTAGTTTACATCCCCCACAATTCATTTTTCCCTCCTCCCCCTCTATTTCCCTATAGCAGTAATAGAATAAAAACGATATCCTTGTAAAGCCTACCAAGAGCAAAAGGTAGAAATTAAGTAGCAGATTTGACAGACTTAGAACACCAAAACTCTGTATCCAGAAGAGATTACTGAAAAGCAAAGTAAAATTTTTTATGGTTTCCCAAATTCGGTTTTTAATGTGCGCTCCCGACCACTACGATGTAGACTATGTGATTAATCCGTGGATGGAAGGGAATATTCACAAATCATCACGCGATCGCGCTGTAGAACAGTGGAATAAATTATACAATGTTATCAAAAATCACGCCATTGTCGATTTAGTGACACCCCAAAAAGGTTGGCCAGATATGGTATTCAGTGCCAATGCTGGTTTAGTTCTTGGTGAAAATGTGGTTCTCAGCCGTTTTTTACATAAAGAACGCCAAGGAGAAGAACCGTATTTTCAACAGTGGTTTGAAAATAATAGTTTTAAGGTTTACACACTTCCTAAAGACTTACCCTTTGAAGGTGCAGGTGACGCACTGCTAGACAGAGAAGGGCGCTGGTTATGGGCGGGGTATGGTTTCCGTTCTGAGTTAGATTCTCACCCCTATTTGGCTAAATGGCTAGATATTGAGGTGATTTCTCTGCGGTTGATGGATGAAAGATTTTATCATCTTGATACCTGTTTCTGTCCCCTAGCTAATGGGTATTTGCTGTATTACCCCGGTGCATTTGACTCCTACTCTAACCGGGTGATAGAAATGCGCGTTGCACCAGAAAAACGTATTGCCATTGCAGAAGCTGATGCGGTTAACTTTGCTTGTAATGCGGTGAACATCGAAAGCATCGTGATTATGAACAAAGCCAGTGATAGTTTAAAATCACGGTTAGCGGAAGTTGGTTTTCAAGTGATTGAAACCCCTTTAACTGAATTTCTCAAAGCTGGTGGTGCGGCTAAATGCTTAACTTTACGAGTGACTGAACCTGTACGGGAAGAAGTACACGCTACAACTCAAGTCGAAAGTCGGATAATTAGTTTAGAAGGTCATTTATTAGATGCGGGTTTAATTAACCGCGCTTTAGATTTGATCGTAGACATGGGGGGGAGTTTCCAAGTTCTCAAGTTCAACTTGGGAGAACAACGTCAAAGCACTTCAGCAGCAGAAGTCAGGGTTTCTGCACCATCTCACGAGGTGATGGAAGAGATTATATCCCAGTTGATTGATTTGGGTGCGGTTGACTTACCCCAAGATGAAAGAGATGCAAAACTCGAACCTGTTTTACAAGCGGGTGTTGCTCCTGATGATTTCTATGTAAGTACGATTTATCCTACCGAAGTAAGGGTAAATGGAAAATGGCTGAAAGTAGAAAATCAACGCATGGATGGGGCGATCGCTATTTCTAGTACAGCCAATGGGTTAGTTGCTAGATGTAAAATTTTGCGTGATCTAGAAATTGGTGAACAGGTAGTAGTTGACGTTCAAGGTATCCGCACTATCCGCAAAACCGAATCCCGCGAACAACGCAACGCCCAGGAATTTAGCTTTATGTCTTCTGGTGTTTCCAGTGAAAGACGGGTAGAATTAGTTGTGGAACAGGTAGCCTGGGAATTACGTAAAATTCGGGATGCTGGCGGTAAAGTAGTTGTTACTGCTGGTCCAGTGGTAATTCATACGGGCGGCGGAGAACATCTTTCTAGATTGATTCGTGAAGGTTATGTTCAAGGACTGTTAGGGGGAAATGCGATCGCAGTTCATGACATCGAACAAAATATGATGGGAACATCTCTCGGTGTGGATATGAAACGCGGTGTAGCTGTACGTGGTGGACATCGACATCATTTAAAGGTAATTAACGCCATTCGCCGTTTTGGTAGCATCACTAAAGCGGTAGATGCTGGGGTAATTACTAGCGGTGTGATGTATGAATGTGTGAAAAATGACGTTCCCTTTGTGTTAGCTGGTTCAATTCGGGATGATGGACCCCTACCGGATACGCAGATGAATTTGATTTTAGCACAGCAAGAATATGCTCAAATCATTCAAGGTGCGGAAATGATATTGATGCTGTCTTCTATGCTGCATTCCATCGGTGTAGGAAATATGACACCAGCAGGGGTGAAGATGGTATGTGTGGATATTAACCCTGCGGTGGTGACAAAATTGAGCGATCGCGGTTCAATTGAGTCTGTAGGTGTGGTTACGGATGTGGGTTTGTTTCTGAGTTTGTTAATTCAACAGTTGGATAAGTTGACGAGTCCTTATGTTGCTAATGTAGGTTAAGAATTTTCTCACGCAAAGGCGCAAAGACGCAAAGGTTTTTTCTGTGCGTTTTTGTGTCTTTGTTTTTTCACGCAGAGGCGCAGAGAACGCAGAGAGTTATAATATAAAGAAAACTAAGAAAAAACATAATTAACTCAAAATTAGCTTGTGAAAACATGGAAGCTGAAAAAAATAACTATGGAAAAAAACCAATAATTGATTCTAACCAATCTTACACTTTTGCTGATTACTGCAATCCTTTAAATAGTATGAGTGAAACCCTGGCTGATATTGCTATACCACCGCAGTTTCCTGATCATACTCAACTACCGGAGTCTGATGGTACATTCGTGAAGAACTTTCAAGAACATCCCCAAAGCATAATCATCACAGATTCAATTATTCAAACTTTACAAAAGTTACATCCCGATGGACAATTTTGTATAGGTCAAGATTGCGGGATTTATTGGCGAGAAACAGAACCACCGGAAAAGGGAACAGTAGCACCAGATTGGTTTTATGTCCCTGATGTTCCACCAAGATTAGATGGTAAAATTCGCCGATCCTATGTTCTATGGCGGGAATATATTCCCCCTTTAATTGTCATAGAATTAGCCAGTGGTAATGGTGAAGAAGAACGAGATAAAACACCTTTAGCGGGTTTACAACCAGGTGAAAAACCTGGTAAATTTTGGGTTTATGAAAGAGTTATTCGCGCTCCCTACTATGCCATTTATGAAGTTAATAGTGGCAATTTAGAAGTTTATCATTTGGTAGATTTTTCTTACTACAAAATGCAACCTAATGAACGGGGACATTATCCAATTCTGCCATTAGGTGTAGAATTAGGATTATGGCAAGGAAGTTACTTAAATAATCCCGATCAAGTTTGGTTGCGTTGGTGGGATAATCAGGGTAATTTATTATTGGTCGGTAAGGAAGAAGCACAGTTAGAAAGATTGAGAACTGAACAACAACAACAAAGGGCTGAACAAGCAGAAAGTAAAGCTGCAAAGTTAGCTGCAAAATTGCGAGAATTGGGTATAAATCCAGAGGATCATTTATAATCATTAAGATCCCCGACTTATATAAAAGAAGCCGGGGATCTACAAACAAACGAACCACAGAGGACACAGAGAGAAGATGCAACGGGCTATTGTATCACAAAATTTTCAACTTCAAAAAATTAATTGGGTGAGTTTTTTTGCTGACTTCCTGTTAGTAGGAATGGTTTTTGGTCCTCCTATTGCTCCCTTTTTAGCCGCTTCTGGTTTTTTGGTACTGCCTAATATTGGGGATATTATTTATTTTATGGGTAATCATGTCTGTCCTCAACCTACTATGGGTTTGGAGTTAGCACCACCTCACATTATGGCGGTGTGTATGCGGTGTTATGGCACGGTTACAGGGTTGTTAATTACTCGTATTTTGTATATCTTTACCCAGGGAAAAAACCGTTTCTGGTTACATCAATATGGTTGGATCGGTGCTGCTTTTGCTAGTGTGTTAATGATGGCTTATCCTTTGGAGTTAGCAGCGCAAGTTTTTAGTTTGTGGGATTTTAACAATTATATTGTTACTCCTTTTGGTTTAATTACTGGTTTAGCTTGGGGGTTGTTTGCTATGCCAATTTTACACAGGCACACAAAAAGGTAAACCACCTAGAGTAAACCTACCACTGCCACGACCATCGTCTACAATGTTCGTTAACATTTTTTATTCCTTTGATGAAAATAATGTGATTTAGTTCACGCACCTTGGATAACTAGTAATTTGATTAATACATGATTTGAAGATAGAGGAAAGGCGTTTTTGTTGTTGTTCTTAGTAATCAATCATCACTCAAATGCTAATTCATTAGTCCAATCTTTCCTGAGCAAAAATAATTTTTACTCTCTCAGGATATAACCTATATATGCAATTACTGTGCAAGATTTGTGCAGAATTTGTGCAGATCAAATTTTCTAGAAAGTTGTATGATGATGGTGAGTTGATTCTTTTCTAACAATGCATTTAATAAATGAAACCTGTGAGATATAAAAATCTGGTAGAGACAGTTTATCAATCGCCTCTACATTGAACAGATTAACAACAAATTCCCTATAATTTTGTATCAATTGTATCAGTTGAGACGATATCCCAAACCATGAACAGTTTCAATCAAAGTTTCCGGCGCACCTAAAGCTCTTAATTTCTGTCGAATACTTTTAATATGTGACCTTACTGTTTCCTCCACTGGAGAGTCATCAACAGACCAAACCTGCTCAATGATGCTAGAACGACTCAATACCCTTCTACCATTAGCAACCAGCAATTCTAAAATTGCATACTCTTTAGGAGTCAAGGACATAAGATGACCATCATAGGTAGTCTCGTAAGTGCTGGGATTTAAAGTTAACTTTCCCCAAGATAAACTGACTGTACTGGCAGCACTACCACGTCTGAGTAAAGCACGTATCCGAGCCATTAATTCTTCTAAGTCAAAGGGCTTTGCTACATAATCATCTGCGCCGGCATCTAAACCAGCAACCTTATCGGCTACGGTATCACGGGCAGTTAGCATTAATACGGGTGCTGCTGAATTACGATGTGCTGGACTGTTGGTGCTAGTGGTGCGTAAGCGGTGACAAAATCTGATGCCATCTAACTTTGGTAAAGTGACATCCAGCACCACTAAATCATACTTCATTGACTCTGCTGCGTGCCAAGCTGCTTCTCCGTCTTGAGCAACATCGACTATATACTTTCGTCTGGTTAAAGCTTCTATTAGTGCTTCTGCCAGTTGAATATCGTCCTCAACTATTAAAATTCGCATAATTTATTCCTTATTCCACAGCAAGTCATGAAGTAATGAGGGAAATATTAACTTAAATTGACTATCTGAATAAAAAGGTAATTTATGAAATTGCATTTTTCAGTAAATTGGATTTCTGCGGGAGTTTCTTTGGCTATATCTCTGATGCTTTTGGTTACTTTCGCTGCATTAAACAACACTACCGAAATTAAGGAAAATGTTGCTCAAGTTCAACATACTTCTCAAACACTCAATACTTTGACAGATTTTTATGCAGCAATGACTGTGGCTGAATCAGCACGACGGGGGTATATATTTTTGGGCAGTCAACAAGATTTGGATCGTTATCAAACTGCTATCAATAATATTAAAAATGACCTCAATCTATTAGATATTCAAATACATAAAAATATCAATCAAAGACAGAGGTTAAACAATTTAAAATCATTGTTTAATCAAAGATTATCTCTGTTAGAAGAATCTATAAAACTTTATCAAAAAGATGAAAACGCATGGCAACGGCAAAATAAAATTACCGAACTTAGTGTTAAGCTCAGAGAGCAAATTATAACGATATTTTTAGAAATTCAAGGGGAAGAACAAAGTTACTTGAAAACTTATCTCCAGCAGTCAGAAAATGGTATTCACTTACGAATAATCATGGAAATTATAGGAACTTTTTTAAGTTTGTTAGTAATTTGCATTTTATGTTTTGTAATTGAGAGTCAATCGGTGAAACGAGAACATATTAAATCTTTAGAAGCTTCCTTAGCTCAAGAAAAAAAGATTGGTGAACTCAAGGTTCAGTTATTTTCTATGATTTCCCATGAATTTCGTACTCCTTTAAGTGTAATTTTGCTATCTTGTCAGTTATTAAGGGAAATTTTGATAGAATTAGTAGATGAAAAAGAGTTAAAAAATCTCTACCGGATTCAGTCTTCTGCTAAGTTAATGAATCACCTATTAACAGATATATTAACTTTGACTAGAGCGGAGGCAGGTGAACTAGATTATAAACCTCAATTAATTAATGTGGAAAATTTTTGTTTAAATTTGCTGGAAGATGTGCAAATGTTTAGTCGCACAACTCATACTATTAAGTTTATCAAACATGGTCAATCTTTTCGGGCTAATCTAGATGAAAAGTTACTATATTCTATTTTGAGTAATTTACTGTTAAATGCTATCAAATATTCATCACCAGGGGGTAAAATTTACTTGTTTTTAAATGCTCAACAGGATGCTACTATTTTTCAAGTGATAGATGAAGGTATCGGTATTTCTCCAGAGGAACAGGTGAGGCTTTATGAGCCTTATTATCGCTCGGAAAATGTTGAAGGTATTGTTGGTACTGGGTTAGGATTACCAATTGTGAAAAAATGTGTAGATCGACATCAAGGAGAAATTTTTGTAGAAAGTAAAGTGGGTGTAGGAACAACTTTTACTGTGAAAATTCCTATATAGCAGGAGTCGTAGGGGCGAAGTAGGGGCGAAGCATTCGGAAAATAGCCTGGTCATAAAATTGATAATTTCTTGCCTGAATGCTTCGCCCTTACAGGAAAATAGCCTGGTCATAAAATTGATAATTTCTTGCCCGAATGCTTCGCCCTTACAGGAAAATAGCCTGGTCATAAAATTGATAATTTCTTGCCTGAATGCTTCCCCCTCTCTTCCTTTGCGTCTTTGCGCGAAACTCTTTTCTACTTCGCAGCTTTAAACCACTCTGTCACCCCATCCGCTAAAGTCCGCGCCATTTTCCTCTGTTCTTGGGGGTTGACTATTTCCTCAAACTCCTGGGGGTTAATCATAAAACCTAATTCTAATAATACTGAAGGTGCAGCAGCAGGACGAGTCAGGGCTAAATTATTCCAAAATACCCCATAATGAGGTTTCTTCAATGTTTTTACTACATGATTTTGCAAAAATATTGCTAAACTATGTGCTTGTGGATGATACCAAAAAGTCCCAAAACCTCTGGTTTTTTCGGCATCGCCATCATCTGGTAAAGCATTGTAATGAATAGAAAGGGCGATCGCCGGTTCTTCTTTTTCAATTATCTGCTGACGTTCCACTAAAGACACATCCCGATCATCTTCCCTTGTCATCACCACCTTTGCACCCCGTTTTACCAACTCATCCCGCAGTAACTTAGAAATTACCAAGTTGGCATCTTTTTCTGGATACCCAGTCGGACCAATTGCACCAGACTCTTTACCACCGTGACCAGGATCAAGTAATATCTTAATACCAGATAAAGGTAGGCGTTTTCTGTTGTGAATCTTAGGTGCATGGCGCAAGGTCAAAACCAGCGTTGTGTTGTCGTATTTCAGCTTATATCCCCACTGTTGGAAGTTTTTGAGGTTAAAGGTATATTTCACCTGTTTAGGACTCACCTGTTGCCAATCCAGGCGATAAATTAAGGGGTCATCATCCAGGCGAATGGTGTCTGTTTGAGCAATAGTATTGTAAAGGGTGAGACTAAAAGTGCGATCGCCGAAGGTGGGGCTTTGTCCATCGCTCTGTTCCACACTTACAGGTATGGGCATTTGTAAAGGAAACCTGATTTCTGTTCTATCAGACAAGCGACGATATCCCACACTACGAATTACAGTATGTGGTGGTACTGCACCTGGTATAATTCTAGTTTCTTTACTATTGATCCAAGCCCCATAGTCTAAGCGAAGCCAGTCACCTTCTCTACCTGTAACTGTTGCTCTTGTTCCCTGTGGTAGTGGTGTCAGTCGAGAATAATCTGTACTAGGACCTGTGCGAGCAACACCTGATGTTGCTGACACTTCCACAACTGGCAACTGTGCAGGTGCAAGAATTTCAATTTTGCCCTTACCAGTTTCAGTGATAGTCTGACCATTCAATGTCAAACTATATTGAGGTTGTCCTAAATCAGCAGCATTGGCCA
Organism: Sphaerospermopsis sp. FACHB-1094; assembly: GCF_014696195.1. NCBI lineage: Bacteria > Bacillati > Cyanobacteriota > Cyanophyceae > Nostocales > Aphanizomenonaceae > Sphaerospermopsis > Sphaerospermopsis sp. FACHB-1094. The sequence continues at coordinate 52,776 of NZ_JACJPT010000023.1, forward strand.
CTGTTGTACAACCTTGATATTTGTTAGGACTAGAAGTTGTGGGTTGATTTCTTCCCGTTAGTACACCTGAATTAGCAGGTAATTGCGCCTGTGGTGGTTGTGGTAATAAGGGAATGGTTTGTTCGGCCAACTTGACAGAAACACCAGCTTGAGGAGGTGCAACCGCACCAAAACAAATCAGTTCTCCCGGTAGTTTGGCAATATCAACAGCAGGAGTCAGAGAATCTTTAGCAAAGCCTAAACCTTGTGGTAATTCTGGTTGAGTAGAAAGCCTTGTTACTTTAATCTCTCGTTCCTGATTTTGGTAACGTACCTTAAATACATTCTCCCCTAACTGTAAAGGGAAACTGGGAGAAAAATGACCAGCCTTGCTGCGGTTAATTAGTCTACCATTGATGAGAACTTCTCCATCTGGTGGTGCAGTACCGATAAAAAATATTTTTTCTTTACTGGTTTGGTAGTTTGTTGGGGGAAAAACTACTAGGAGCGATGTTTGTGCAAAAGCAACGGAGGAGGTAAGCAGACAGTTAAATACTACTAATCCTAAGAGTTTTTTCACGGCAAAACACAGAAGATTTTACGATAATGACTGTGAGACAATGGGCAATAAAGGATAAAGAATGAAGCATAAAAAGTGAAAATTCCGAAGTCAGGAGTCAGGAGTCAGAATATTTGATAAATCAGTAAATGAACGAATCATGATTTTTGGCGTAACCGTTAAAAACCTGACTGCTAAAAGCTGACGAGGTAGCTTACCTTTAAGCATTAGCTGAATGTTTACTTCATATTTAGCCCTTGGGCGCACGCTTGATCCTTCAAGAGACAGGATGTATTTTTAGAAGTTGCTAGAAATTGAAAATAATATGACTAAGTTTATCTTTGTAACTGGAGGCGTTGTTTCCAGTATTGGTAAAGGCATTGTAGCAGCAAGTTTGGGGAGGTTGTTAAAATCTAGAGATTATTCTGTCTCTATTCTCAAACTTGATCCTTATATTAATGTTGATCCAGGTACTATGAGTCCCTTTCAACATGGGGAAGTTTTTGTTACCCAAGATGGTGCAGAAACAGATTTGGATTTGGGACATTATGAACGTTTTACTGATACTTCTATGTCCCGGTTAAACAGTGTTACTACTGGCTTGATTTATCAATCTGTGATTAATAAAGAACGCCGGGGAGATTATAATGGTGGGACTGTACAAGTAATTCCCCACATTACCAATGAAATTAAAGACCGAATTTTAAGAGTTGCTAAGGAAACTAATCCAGCGGCAGTAATTACGGAAATTGGCGGGACTGTGGGTGATATTGAGTCTCTACCATTTTTAGAAGCTATCCGTCAGTTGCGGAAAGAGGTGGGAAGACAGAATGTTTTGTATATGCACGTCACCCTTCTCCCTTGGATTGCTTCAGCAGGGGAGATGAAAACCAAACCTACACAACATTCTGTTAAAGAATTGAGATCCATTGGTATTCAACCAGATATTTTAGTCTGTCGTTGCGATCGCCCCATTGGTGTGGGTTTAAAACAAAAATTATCGGAATTTTGCGATGTACCGGTAGAATGTGTGATTACTTGCCAAGATGCTAGTAGCATTTATGAAGTACCTCTGATTTTAGAAAAAGAAGGACTGGCACAACAAACTTTAGATTTGTTGCAAATGGAACAACGCCAGCCTGATTTAAGTCAGTGGGAAACAATGGTGGAAAGAATGTATAGTCCTAAATACAGCGTGGAAATTGCCATTGTTGGTAAATATGTGCGTTTAAGTGATGCTTATCTTTCTGTGGTTGAATCCTTACGTCATGCGGCGATTTCTACTTACGGTGATTTACGAATAAGATGGGTAAATTCAGAAACCCTAGAAACTGAGTCAGCGGAAAATTATCTTGCAGGTGTGGATGGTATTCTCGTTCCTGGTGGTTTTGGTAGTCGGGGGATAGATGGCAAAATTGCCGCGATTAAATTTGCACGCGATCGCCAAATCCCCTTTTTAGGTTTATGCTTAGGAATGCAATGTTCTGTGATTGAATGGGCGAGAAATGTTGAAGGTTTAGCAGATGCTAACAGTGCCGAATTTGACCCCTACACCACAAATCCCATTATTAATCTTTTACCTGAACAACAAGACGTAGTAGATTTAGGTGGAACAATGCGCTTAGGTTTGTATCCTTGTCGAGTGCAACCGGGTACAATAGCCTTTGATTTATATCAAGAAGAAGTCATTTATGAACGTCACCGACATCGTTATGAGTTTAACAACTTGTACCGCAATGCTTTATTAGAGTCTGGTTACGTTGTCAGTGGTACTTCTCCCGATGGAAGGTTAGTAGAAATAGTTGAATATCCCAAACATCCATTTTTTATAGCTTGTCAGTTTCACCCAGAATTTCAATCTCGTCCGAGTACACCCCATCCTTTATTTAAAGGTTTCATGGAAGCTGCTATTTCCCGTACTCATCACAGTAAGAATACATCTAAACCAGTGCAGGTTTCCTAATTTGGTGATTGGTGATTGGGGACTGGTGATTGGTGACTGGGAAAATACAAATAATTTCCCCCTGCACCCTGCACCCTGTTCCTCTGCTTCTTCCCCAGTCACCTGTCAACTGTCAACTGTCACCAGTCCCCAAGCTAACTTAGCAGCACCTACCATTCCCGCTGAATTACCTAGTTCTGCTGGTAAAATTTGTAAACCTAAACGGGATGTTGGTAAAACTCGCTTTTCTATTTCTGCTTGCATTGCTGGTAAGAAATACTGAAAACTCGCACTTACACCACCACCAATAATTACCGCTTGGGGTGTGAGTACATATATTAAACTTGTTAAACCAATTCCCAAATCTTTACCATATTCTTGCCAAAATGTCAAGACTTCAATATCACCATTTTGGGCAAGTTTACCTAATTCTGCGGGTTCTTTTCCTGTGCGACGACGAATAGCGGCAATTGATGTATGCTGTTCTAAAGAACCTTGATTACCACTATTACACATTGGACCATCGGGGTTGAGAGTAATTAAACCTAATTCTGCTGCTGCTCCTTGATGTCCCACAAATAATTTACCATCAAGAATAATCGCACCACCAACCCCAGTTCCCAAAGTTAATAAAATTAAATGTTGAAAATTACGGCCTGCACCTAACCAAGCTTCTCCCAAACCTGCACAGTTAGCGTCATTAGCTAGGATAGTGGGTTTGCCAGTTTTTGCTTCTAGCCAATCTGCTAAGGGTACATCTTGCCATCCTACCAGATTAATGGCAACTTTGGCAACTCTGCCAGCAGCATCAGCAGGTCCGGGAGTTCCCACACCGATAGCTATACTTTGATTATCTGGATCAACTTGTGCGATCGCCTCTATCATCTTTAATAATACAGCTTCTGGTGTTGCTGGTTGGGGAGTATCCACAGTTATAGATTGTAAACATTTACCATCTGTTGTAAAACGTCCTAACTTAATTGCTGTTCCACCTAAGTCTATACCGATTACTTGCTGCACTGTTTAATTCCTAAATCTTGATTTTATGAGAATATATTTTAACGCAGATAAACGCAAATAAATGCGGCTAGGGATTGATAAATAGACCTCTCCAAAATAGAATGTATTAATTTGTCATAAGTTGTAGGGGCGAAGCTTATGGGCGATAATTTAACGGAAAAATCAGACATCTAGATATCCCATAAGCTTCGACCTGCCCCCATAAATAGGTTCCATAATTTCTTTTCTGGAGATGTCTAATGTCTGTATTCCTTACCTGTTCACTGTTCTCTGTTCCCTCTCCCAAATATAAAATTTATTTTGCACGACTACTTATTACAAATTCTTTTTTGACAATGTTTCAATCTTCTGGGCAAAATATATCTCTTGATGTTTAAGTTGTCTGGCTATTTCTAACCCTTTTTCAAACGCTGCTAATGCTTTTCCCTCTTCTTTCTTTTCTAAATACATTTCTCCCATTTGATCATAAGTTTGCATCAAACCATACAAATTGGTTGCTAATGTTTCCGTTTCCAACAAAATCCTACTAGCTTGCAAAGCTTCATTAATTTGATTTTGGGAACGATACAACCTAATTAACTTTTGCAAAGCTTCACTCGCCGCCACATACTGTTCTAATTTCCAAGCAATAACATAAGCTTCTTGATAATTATTAAAAGCTTCTTGCAGAAAATTGGGATTTTCTCTGACCAAAGATTGATAATTTTCTGCTATTTTGATTTTTAAAGCCGGAACTTGAGTAAGATTCTTATTTCTATTATAAATTGCCGCTAACTTATTCAAAACATTGATCGCTTGTCGGGGTTGTTTACCCTGTTCATAAATATAAGCTAGTTGTTGCAAATATGCTAATTCATTGTTTCTATCACCTCTATTAATAGCCAAATTGAGCAATTCTTCGTAAGTTTTAGCAGCTTGAGAATAATCAAACCAACTTAAATGTAATTCCCCCAGAGTATTTAAAGTTGCTAATTCAGTATTAACATCTTTTTGTTGTCTCACCAATGTTAAAATCTGCTCGTAAGCACCTACAGCTAATTTGGGAATACGCACATTTTGGTAAGCTTCACCAAGCGATCGCCATAATTGTAAATCTGTACTTTTCTCCTTTAACATCTGTTTTTCAATCTCTTGCAACTGCTGAGTAATATACATTACCTGTTCACGCTCATTTTCCTGCCAAGCGATCGCCCCCACCCTTGATAAAGCTTGCACCTGGGCTAAAGAACCTAAAAAGCGCAGCAGTCGTAATTCTCTATTCCAAATATCAAAAGCAGCGGTTTTATCTCCCCTTTGAAAAGTAGTTATCGCTTCTTGGTTTAACTCATCCAGTGCAGTTTTCAACTGTTGCAGTTCGTCAGTAGTTAACGGTTGTTTTTTCCATGAACTCCTTACCAGAGGATCAGGTGTAGTCATTTCCAAAGGACTCGGAGGAAACCACCTCATTTGTTCTGGTTTTTTATTTTGTGCCAGTGTGACAAAACTGCACAGATGCCAGACAATAATAGTAGTAACTATAAAACTCAAGCGTCTTACCATAAACAACTCACTTTTTTCTTGTCCTGTTGAAAATAGTCTAGAAAATTTACCCGTCATATCTTGTACCAGCATCTTCTTGCTAACATCCCAGTTAACATCCTAGACTGTAACCCTGATTATGGCCTAAGATTATCATTACTCACCTGACCTGATTGAGAATCATAACAGATGTGAGATTACCAGCTTATTTGACGCACACCTATTTATTATGTTTCTCAATCATTCAATTTTAGATTTTAGATTTTAGATTTTAGATTTTAGATTTTAGATTGATTCACAACATAAATCCCTATTTCCTATTTCCTATTTCCTATTTCCTATTTCCTATTTCCTATTTCCTATGAGTAAAATAATTCCTGCCATCCGAGTTAAAAATTTCAGCTTTTATTACGGAATTCAAAAAATCATTGAAGATGTCTCAATGGATATTCCACAAAATAAAATTACCGCGATTATGGGACCTAGCGGTTGTGGTAAGTCCACATTTTTGAAATCTCTCAATCGCATGATTGAACTAGAAGGAGAAATACAAGTTGAAGGAAACGTTGAATTTTTTAGTCAAAATATTTATGGTCGTCGTGTCAACTTAAATCGCCTACGTCGTCAAATTACTTTAATTTATGGTAAACCAAATCTTTTTCCCATGAGCATTTATGATAATGTAACCTATGGAGTAAAATTAATCGGATGGCATCCCAAAGCAGAATTAGATGAAATTGTCGAGTTAGCACTAAAAGCTGCTGAACTCTGGGAAGAACTCAAAAATAAACTTCATAAATCGGCTTTAGAATTATCCTTTGGACAACAACAAAGGTTGTGTATTGCCCGTGCTTTAGCAGTTAAACCGCAAGTCCTCCTTATGGATGAACTTTGTGCAGGACTTGATCCCATTTCTACGATAAAAATTGAGGAACTTATCGAATGTTTGCGTTCTGAATTAACAATTGTATTTGTCTCTCACAACATCCAACAAGTTTCTCGTTTATCAGATTTCACAGCTTTATTTTACTACAATAAAAATCATATTGGGCAGTTGCTAGAATTTGCCCCTACCAAGAAACTTATCACCCATAACTTTGATTATCGCCTGCGAGACCATGTTTTTGGACGTTTCCACTAAACCTGGTTTCCATCATAGCTGGGATAAATAATTCATAATTGATAATTCATAATTGATAATTCATAATTAGGGTTTGCTGAATAAACCTAAAACCTTGATATATCAAAGGTTAGAGGCTGATAAACACAGAAATTAGTGCAAGGGTTTTGAAGGGTATACCGGAAAAAGTGTGCATTTTTTGGGATTTCAAGAGATGGCAAAGAAATTTTCAAATCTTCTCCTGACTCCTGACTCCTGACTCCTGACTCCTATGCCCTCACGGAAAGACTTTCTCAGCAACCCCTAATTAAATTTATACTTTACTCAGGGACTTAAACATTGCCTGTAGGATACACCACAGGGGAATAAGCTGTTACACAGCTAAATTGTATAATCCTAATGTTCTGAACTCTTGTTTAACAGGCAAGATGCCTGTTCCACTTATACAAATTAAATGCACAACAGCTTAAAACCCTTTTTAATTATTAATTAGGGTTTGCTGAATAAATGTGAAAATATTACAAGTAAAGGGTCTTAGCCTGCTGGAAGTTAAAAAAGTGCAAGACTTTACGAGGTGGGAACTCAAAAACCTTGCATTTAATTTCTACACAAAAGACATCACCTGTACCGTAGGCATCACCAAGTGCCTTTTCTAGCAGCATATCACCATTACATCAACAAAGAACGAGCTAGGAAAAAGCTGGCTATAGTTTTCGCATCTACAGGTTGTCCTTCACGAATAGCTGTTTCTAGTTCTTCAGGAGTCAAAAATACAGTTTCGATATCTTCATCTTCTTCTTGCTGTGGCGGAGTTTCCAGCTTTTCCAAATCTCTAGCCAAAAAAGCATAGATAATTTCATCAGAATAGCCAGGAGCTAAGAAAAACTCTCCTAGTTTATCCCACTTATGAGCGCGGTAGCCTGTTTCTTCTTGTATTTCCCTTTTTACCGTTTCCAAAGGTTCTTCATTAGGTTCTACCGTTCCTGCGGGAAATTCTAACAACCTACCTTGAACTGCAAAACGATATTGACGGACAAGAATCAGTTTACCATCTTCGGTAACAGGAAGAGCCAGAGCGCCACCGGGATGACGAATACACTCCCATTCTCCTTCAGATTTATTAGGTAAACGCAAACGATTCACTTCAAAATCAAATTTGCGCCCTTTATGAAACAAACGTTGCTTGAGTAGCTGTGGTAATTCTCTACCTAGTGGCATAGTCCAATTCTATTGTCTGCAAATACTCAGAATATATACGGGGGATGCTTGGGATATCAGGGTGTTTCTGCTGCCAAGGATGGTAATTTAATAGTCGGTTATTCATACTTAGGGTTTGCTGAATAAACCTAAAACCTTGATATATCAAAGGTTAGAGGCTGATAAACACAGAAATTAGTGCAAGGGTTTTGAAGGGTATACCGGAAAAAGT
>NZ_JACJPT010000024.1:0-57853 GCF_014696195.1 Sphaerospermopsis sp. FACHB-1094
AGTAACTATCTCTAGCCCTGATGATTACGTCAAGTCTGGCTGAAATGAGAACATCCTCAAAGCCATACACAGACTGCCTTTTTAATTTTCGGACAGGTCTAATGATGATCTGTTAGAGGTGACAGATAGTTTACTCAATGATTTAGATGCAGGTACTCGTAACATCACTTCGGCTTCGCTCAGTACAAGTGCTTACAGGGCAATAACCGAACTCCCAGATAATGTTCGTGGTATTGATACAACAAAACTGGCAGCAATGGCGATCGCCTTTGAAGTTTTAAGGGGTTGAAAAACGTAATCCCTAGAATCCCCGATTTTTATTGTATAAATTGGGTGAGTGAAGCTGATTTTAGTAGACCAAACTAAAGTATTAATTGTTAGTGATGGAGGAGCATGAGACACAAAAAAGTATTACTCAGGTAAAAAGAAAACTCATACTAGAACACCGATTCATTAATCGTAAGGGCGTATAGCATTCGGACAGAATATGAACTGGTTTCAGCAATAGGTTATCACCCGAATGCTTCGCCCCTACAAGGTAAAATCAAATTACTTAGTATTACTGAATCGACGCTCTAGAAAAAACCAGCTAATTGTCCTACCAAATGGTAAAGATATTGTAAGTAAGTCGGCATGAAAAAAACAAGTTATGTAACAAAATGTAAAATGCCTAAAAACCTCATCCCTCCTGCCTTCTGCCTTCTGCCTCCTGCCTTGCCACAACGATAAATTTCAACGCCTACCTACTTAACCAATTACCCATTATCAATTATCAATTACCAATTATCAATTATCCTGTTCTTCCCGCTAAATTAGCAACCACCGCTGCTAATTCTCCAGGATTCACTGGTTTAGGAATATGTAATTGAAAACCTGCTAATAAAGCTTGGGTCCGGTCTTCTGATCTAGCATAAGCTGTTAATGCCACTGCGGGAATTTTCCCTCCTTCATTACTAGGAAGACTTCTGACTTTACGAATTAATGTATAGCCATCTTCTTCTGGCATTCCAATGTCACTAATTAATATATCTGGATGGAATTGTGATAAAGCTGTCATTGCTTCTTGAGTAGAGGCAACAGCAGTCACTTGAGCGCCATATTGTCCTAAAATTGTAGTTAGTAAATTCCTTGTATCTGCTTCATCATCCACTACCAAAACTCGCACATTTTCCAAGATTGATAATTGGTAATTCACAGATTCGCTATTTGTGAGAAATGGTTGTGATTTGGGTGTATCATCTTCATTAATCACGGCTTTCATTGGTAAATTGACAATGAAAGTTGCACCTTGTTCTAGTCCTGGACTGGTAGCGAAAACTTTACCTCCGTGCAGTTCTACTAAATGCCGGACTATAGCTAATCCTAATCCTAATCCACCATGCGATCGCGTAGTTGAACTATCAGCTTGACAAAAACGCTCAAATACATGAGGTAGAAATTCGGTAGCAATTCCCGCACCATTATCACTGACTTGAATCTGCACACGGGACTTAATGCGCTGTATTTTTACCTCCACTTTTCCCCCCTTGGGTGTAAATTTTACAGCATTGGAAAGCAAATTCCAAACTATTTGTTGCAAGCGGTTAGCATCACCTATCACTACTCCCACTGCTGGATCAAATTCCGACTCAATGCAAATATGTTTAGCATCCGCAGCAGGACGCACTGTGTCTATTGCTGCTTCTATTACTGGTACGATTTCCACTGAGGACATATTTAAACGCAGTTTACCACGAATAATCCGAGAAACATCTAATACATCTTCAATTAACTGAGATAAAGACCGACTATTGCGATCAATTGTTTCCAATGCTCTAGCAGTGGTAGCTTCATCAAATTTACGCCTTCTGAGCAACTGTGTCCATCCTAACATGGCATTGAGGGGGGTGCGGAGTTCGTGGGATAGTGTGGCTAAAAATTCATCTTTGATGCGGTTAGCTGCTTCTGCTTCAGTTCTTGCTGCTTTTTCTCGCGCTAGTATTTGTTCTCGTTCTTGTTCTGCTTGCTTGCGTTCTGTAATATCAATCATAAACCCATGTATCTGTTTTGGTCCATCTTTACTCCGCACCACATTCACAATGTCATATAACCAAACCACTCTGCCATCTGCGGCTAACATTCTATATTCAAATTCGTAATTTTCCTCGGTTTGTGAACTCATCAGGCAATACTTAACTGCCCACTCTTTGTCTTCAGGATGGATATGTTCTTCCCAAAAATTATCACTGTAACAATCAGTTAATGAATAACCGAGTATTTCTTCTGTTTGCAGACCAATGTATGTAAAATTTCCAGTTTTAGGATCTGCTTCCCAAGGAATGACGCGCACTTTTTCTGTTAATTTGCGGAATTTTTCTTCGCTTTGTTTGAGAGCATTTTCAGCTTGCTTTTGTTCTGTAATATCTCTAATGAGGGCAACAAATCCTTCTACTTTTCCTTGCTGATTGAATTGGGGAATATAAGTAACGCTGGTATCATGAATTGTACCATTTTGATGCAAGAGTTTCGTTTCATAAGTGACTTGATTTCCAGATAATACTGTTTTTACATAAGGAACAATTTTTTTATAAACTGACTCTCCTAAGATTTCTTTTATGTGTTTTCCATAAATTTCAGCAATAGGTATACCAAACCATTCTTCATATCTTTTATTATTAAAACGATAACGCTGTTGAGCATCTACATAGGAAATCTGTACTGGTAAAGAATCGGTAATCAAGCGCAGTTGTTCTTCCTGTTTTCTCAGGGAATCTTCTGCTTTTTTGCGCTCGCTCACATCAACAACAAAACCAATTACTTGATCTGAATTATCTTCTAATAAAGCTAAACCAAGTAAAACATTAACCAGACTACCATCTTTGCGGATATATTGTTTTTCAAAAGGTTGACAAACTCCTTGGTCTCTCAGTTCCACTATTGAGCGATCGCTTTTTTCCAGATATTCTGGAGGTGTCATTTTTCGGCAGTTTATTCTTCCTGCTAGTAGTTCTTCTCGTGTATAACCTACCATGTTTAAAAAGGCATCATTCGCTTCTAAAATACCGCCTTGCATATCGGTTATAATCACTCCAATGATGTTGGCATCTTTTAACCTGCGAAATCTCGCTTCACTTGCTGCTAGGTGTTTAAAACTTATTTCTAATTTCTGCTTAGAAGTACGTAATTCTGAGTTTAGCCAACTGATAAACATTGTCACCAGCGTAAACAATCCTAACTTAATGATACTGTCTGGACTGTCAACAGAAAATGAAAATTGGGGATCGATAAAAAAGTATTTAACAAGTAGAGCCGACAAAACAGTAGCTAATAACCCAGACTTAATGCCACCATACCAGGTACTCACTGCTATAGCCGCAAAAAATATCAGAAAGATAGAGCGATCTAAAAATGGCTCTAACAGGAATGTTAATACCAAGGCGATACCAACACATAAAATGGACACAGAATAGTTTGATAGAAGAGAAATTTTTCCTTTCAATTTAGCATCTCCTCTGGTGCTGCAAGCTACTTGCAGTCATGAAATTTGTGAGCAACAGGAATATAGCTCCAGACCTATTATGCAACAGGACAATACAAAGCTTACATTTCTGGAATAGGAATCTACCTAAAGTAGTAAAAATCAATGCAAACAAACCTTTTCTAGTATAGTATACTTTCTCTGATTTAAATTATATTGTTAGCGGTGCTGATAGCAACAGAAATTATTGATTTAGGACTTACGTAAGATGTGACTGAAAACCTTATTCTTGCGTAGGGGTAATTCATGAATTACCCCTACTTTCGTTCCCTTTTGCGTAAGTCCCGTTATTAAATTTTGCTCCTAGACGGATACGAAATGATTGATTTTGTTCTTCGTTAAACTTAGCTACAGCTTGTTGCATATCTAAAGCCATATTTGCTATGGACATAGGATGATCACTGCGATGATTAGGTAATCCAGCAACTGTCATGTAAGCATCACCAATAGTTTTGATTTTTTTGACTCCATGCAGTTCGGCTAATTCATCAAATAAGCAGAATATTTCGTTAATAAATAAATGCTATTTTCTACATACAAATATAAAGGATGCTTAATTAAATTTAAATTTATTCAGCAAGCCCTACTTAAAGAAAAAATTGTTCCTATCCAACTCTTGAAACTGTCACCGTGGCGTAGCACCTGTCACCTGTCACTGGTCATTCACAGATAACTTTTTCAGCAAACCCTATTTGCAAGTCCGATATTTCGGAAGTTAACAGTGCCTCTAGTTGGTTTATACCAAAATTTCTTTTGGGAATCATGCACTTTTTGGGTTATGAGTAATTAAAGATGAATGAGTTGGGAGAAAACCTAACATGGGTCGCAACCCCACTTTAACTTTTGATCGTGGTACGTTAATTTTACATCCTCCTCCACGCTGCAAAGCTTGGATAGATTTTGCTACCTGGGATGATAGAATTGAAAAATTCCGCATTCCCGCGATTAGATACCGTTGTTTAGTCGAAGCTCTGCAAGCAGAAGATACTTTTTTTATTGATGAGGCTAAGGAATTTTCTCCTTTGGAGTTAGTCGCTAGTTTAGAAATGACTCCCTATCCCCACCAAAATGAGGCTTTAGCGGCTTGGAAGTTGGCAGGTAGACAGGGTGTGGTGGTGCTACCCACGGCAGCGGGTAAGACTTATTTGGCACAAATGGCCATGGAAGCAACACCCCGCACTACTTTAATTGTTGTTCCAACTTTGGATTTAATGCACCAGTGGTATGCACACCTAAAAGCGGCTTTTCCTGATATGGAGTTAGGTTTGTTGGGTGGTGGTTCACGGGATAGAACACCGATTTTAGTGGCAACTTATGATAGTGCGGCTATTCATGCGGAAAGTTTGGGTAATAAATATGCGCTGATTATTTTTGATGAATGTCATCATTTACCTACAGATTTTAATCGAGTGATTGCGGAATATGCGATCGCACCTTATCGTTTAGGACTTTCTGCTACACCAGAACGCACCGATGGCAAACACGCTGATTTAAATATTCTCATCGGTAGAGAAGTTTATCGGCAGCGTGCTGAAGATTTGGCAGGTAAGGCTTTAGCAGAACATCAAGTTATACAGATAAAAGTCAAATTATCTCAACTTGAAAGAGAAAGATATAATCAGTTAATTCAAACTCGGAATGATTTTTTAAAGCAATCTCGCATTTCTTTGGGCAGTTTGCAAGGTTGGCAAACTTTTGTCCAAATGAGTGCGCGATCGCAAAATGGACGCAGAGCAATGTTAGCACATCGTCAAGCTAAAGAAATCGCTCTGGGGACTGATGGGAAGTTAAGAATTCTTGCTGATTTATTAGCTGAACATTACCCCTCTAGAGTGTTGATTTTTACGGCTGATAATGCTACGGTTTACCGTATTTCTGGTGAGTTGTTAGTTCCTGCTATTACTCATCAAACTCCTGTGAAAGAACGGCATGAAATTTTAACTAAGTTTAAGGAGGGTATTTATAATACTTTGGTGGCTTCTCATGTTTTAAATGAGGGTGTTGATGTTCCTTCTGCTTCTATAGCAATTATTCTTTCTGGGACTGGTTCTGCAAGGGAATATATCCAGCGTTTGGGTCGGGTTTTACGTAAGGGAAATATGGAAAATAAACAGGCGATTTTATATGAAGTTGTGGCGGAGGATACGAGTGAGGAGGGTACTTCGGCTAGAAGACGAGGTTTAAGAGGGAATGAACCGCAAAGTACGCAAAGTACGCAAAGTCAGGAGGAGAAGAAAGAGGATAAGAAGAAGGATAGAAGGGGTAATTTAAGGGTTGTTTATGGGGGTGGTAAGGAAAGAGAAAATCAAAGGGATTTGCGGGCGGCTGAACAGTTGGAAATTAATTATTCTCTTAATAAGAAAAATGTTGACAACGGAGTTATTGATTCATCGTCAAAATGGGGAGGAAATTATCCCGAAGAGACTGAAACTTGATGATAAACATTTGGGTTTAGCTAGTGATTTAATTCAGTTTTTTCAGGATGCTGTGAGGAAGTCTCAAGGGGTTCTTGAACGTCAATTGGCTGATTTTGAAGGTGATACTACTGATTATCGAATGAAGCGCGGTTTGGCTTATATTCTGAAAAGTAGTTTCTGCACTTTTGAGGTTGTTAGTCCTCTTGAACCTGCTATGTTAAGAGAACGGGTGTTTTCTCTGGCTGCAAAATCTGTTTCTAGTCGGGAAAATACAGAGGTAATTTTAACTAAAATTTCTGATGATTTAAGTCGGGAATTACAACGGGAAGTTTTACCTGTTCATGTTCATGAAGGTCTTTATGCTGATTTATCGGAAAATAAAATTTTAACCTCTTTTGATGCTCCTAAACCTGAAGATTTATTACATCGTTATAATTTGTCTCAGGTACAAGGTGTGTTTTATAAAGCTACTCATTTGGTGTTAAATGCTCATCGCAATGTACCAGGAGAATATAAGTTATTGTTCCGTTATTTGAAGTTGTTTCAATTAATGGCTTATATTGAAGGTGATGCGGATCATGGTTTTACTATTAGTATTGATGGTCCGACAAGTTTGTTTAGTCCTAGTACCCGTTATGGTTTGGCGATCGCTAAATTAATTCCTGCTTTACTTCATGTGACAAAATGGAGTTTATCCGCAACTTTACAAACACGAGATTTTTATACTAATGAATGGAAAACTGGCAGGTTTACACTCAATTCTGAATGTGGTTTAGTCTCTCACTATCCTCAAGGTAAGCCTTATGATAGTATGTTAGAACAATCTTTTGCTGATAAATGGGATAATTTAAAAAGTGGTTGGATTTTAGAACGGGAAGTTGATTTAATTCCTATTCCTGGAAGTGTGATGATTCCCGATTTTCGGCTGGTACATCCTGATGGTAGAACTTTTTTATTAGAAATTGTCGGTTATTGGCGACCAGAATATTTACAAAAAAAATTTTCTCAAGTACGCCGTGCTAATTGTGATAATTTAATATTAGCTATTTCGGAAAGATTGAATTTAGAAAAAGCAGGTGTAAAATTAGATAATGTCCCTGCTAGAATTGTTTGGTTTAAAGAAAAATTATTACCCAAAGCAGTTTTAGCGGTAATGGGTGATGGGTGATGGGTGATGGGTAATTGGTAATTGGTAATTGGTAATTGGTAATTAGTAATAACACCCAGATCCCCGACTTCTGCGTTCAAGTCACAATTTATTGACAGGATAATAAAAGGAAATTGGGGATCTGATGACTCTTAATTATTACTGCTCAAATTCTCATTAATTAACTGTTGAAATTCCTCTAAAGAATTGATGCTAATGCTGGGTAAAAGTAAGGTTTCTAATACAGACATATCATCAATTTGATTGATAGATTTGACGAGGTCATCTGGTAAAATATCAAAACGATTTTGCAGAATTTTGATAATATCTTGTTTGCGTGTTTCTTTTGCTCCTATTTGCTGACCAATTTGTTGCCCAATTTGTTGACCAATTTGTTGACCAATTTGTTGACCTCTTTCTAGTGCCATTTCTTCTATTGTGCTTAAAAAAGGCATATTGCGCTCCTTTTCGTATTGATTAAGTTTATTTTTAAATTCCAGTTCTAGTTGTGTTGGTAAAGTCATCATTTTATCAAGAAACTTACCTAAATTAATGATATCAAATTTAGTTAAGCCCCTTTCATACAAACTTCTGACTAAATTCCATTTCCATTGTTCTCTTTGGGTTAAATTGCTAGTAGTAGCTTTGGTTTTTAAATGCGCCATGACTACTGTAGCAAAAATATTATCACTAGCTTCTAATTCCTCCCACTGATAATCTAAGAGTTTCACGTTACTGAAAGTCATTTTAACTTGGCTTTCTCCCATGCCGTATTCATAAGAATTGGGTCGCCAAGTTTTACTCTCATCTCCTAGTATAGCTAAACTGATGACGGGTTTATGATATAAATCAAAGGCGCGATAGTTATAGATAAACATTCGCTGGGAAAATTCTTTATCATATTGGCTTTGTACCTCAATATGAATCAAAATCCAAACTTCTTGGTTATCTAGTAACCAAACCTTATACAATTTATCAGCATAGCGTTTTTCTGTTTGGGAAGATGCTGTAATTTGCTCTAATTCTTTATCGAGGGAAATGGGGGTTTTTTGCCAATTAATTTGTTGATGAAGATGGGGGTAAAAGAAAGATACAAAAGATTCAAAGTATTCTGATATTGCTTCTTTCCATGTTTCGTCATAATTAGCGGTAGTTTCATTCATTCAAGCACCTGGGAAAAATCTATTACTTACTAAGTATTTACTAAATATTAGGATCTATACCATGAGAACGTAATATTTCTTCTAAACGTTGCGATCGCAATCTTTCAGATTCAGCTTTTTTCCTTTCAAATTCAGCCCTTTGTCTTTCAAATTCTGCCCGTTCCCTTTCCTGTTGCAGTAGTTCTTCTGCTGTTAAATATCTCTTTCGTTGTTCATCATACCAATATAACCATTCTCTGGTAATTCCTTGATATTTTCCTTCTTCTCTACCTATTCCTAAATTCAATTCTGATAACCATACTGCTTCACCTGGCAATAATTGATATTTGCCATTTTCTAATTTATAAACCTCTAACTTTTGTTTCCTTTTTCTTAATGGGTTATAAATCACATAATATAAAATTCCTAATTCTGCATATTCTTGTTTCTTTTGGGTATATTCTCCCCTTCTAGTTTGAGATACTACTTCTAACACCATGATTGGTAGTTTTTGTTCTTCCCATAACACATAGGATAAACGTAAATCTGAGTCAATAATTCTCGGTACACCAATACTCAGAAATCCATCTGGTACTATTGCTGGTTTATCTGGATCATAATATATTCCCATATCTACGCCAAAAAACCAATCCATTCTTTCTGACCAAATTAAGGCGAGTATGGTTTTTAGTAACCCTGGTATTAAGTCTTGTAATTCGTTATCCACTGGTGTATCGTCTGAATCTGGTAAGTCTTCAGCAGAGGGTAAACATTGCCGAGTATCATATTTTAATAACATATCTTCTCAAACCAATCAATGTTTCTTTTTTACAATATAACATATATAATACATCAAGAATCATTGAATGCAGATAAACACAGATAAAGATGAATAATTAATTCAATGTCCAAAATATAAAATTTTCCTTAATTTTAAATTATATGTAATTAGCATTACAAATCTATCTGGGGCATGATTTATAATTATCCCCAGTTAGAATATTTTTATGAAAAAACTCAAAATCATGAAAACTAAAATTTCTGTCATTTTAACAATTGTAGCGGCTGTTTTTGGTGTGAATAGTGCCGTTTATGCACAATCAACTGAGCAAGTTAATCAAGGAAATTTTACTTTAAAAAGTGATTCTTTAGTTGATGTTAATGATCGTCGTGCAGAAAATGATTTTAGCAGATTTTTTAATCAACAAAATAATCAAGGTACGGAAAATAATACTTCTGAAGAATTGCCCTTGAGTGAATCAATCACAATTCCTGCTACTCTTATTTTTCTGCAACCAGCAAATCAAAATTTGAATGAAAATGATGGTCTGCAACTACAGTTAGATTTAAGTGATAACCAATAGGAATAATTGGTAATGGGTAATGGGTAAAAACTGTCACCTGTCACCTGTCACCTAATTTCTGACTCCCAAAAGATAATTTGGCAACATTTTGCAGTAAAATTAATACTTTGGAGAGAAGAGGTTTTTTTAATGACTCGTGTCATCATTGTGCGTCATGGTCAAAGTACATATAACATTGAAAGACGTATCCAAGGACGTACTGATGCGTCAACTTTAACGGAAAAAGGTCAAGACGATGCTAGGAAAACGGGTAAAGCTCTGAGTAATATAGCATTTAAGGCTATTTACACCAGTCCCCTGAACCGCGCTAAAACAACAGCAGAAATTATTTGCAGTGAGTTAGTGGAAAAGTTTGGGGAAATACAAGTTTCCGAAAATTTAGTAGAAGTAGACTTACCCTTATGGGCGGGAATGTTATCTATTGATGTCAAAGAGAAATTCCCTGATGATTATAGTATATGGAAAAAACGTCCCCATGAATTGCGGATGATGATTAATGATGCAGATGGGACAAGAGAACATTTTCCAGTTTTAGCTTTATACGCACAAGCACAGCAGTTTTGGCAAGAAATTTTACCCCGTCATCAAGGGGAAACTATTCTTATAGTTGGACATAATGGTATTAACCGAGCTTTAATTAGTACGGCTTTGGGTATTCCTCCTAGTGGTTATCATGGACTACAACAGTCTAACTGTAACATTAGTGTGTTAAATTTTGCTGGTGGTTTGGGTGAACCTGTGCAGTTAGAATCAATGAATCAAACGCAACACCTGGGAGATACTTTACCGAGTTTACGCCCCAATCATCAAGGATTTAGGTTATTATTAGTACGTCACGGCGAAACCGAATGGAATCGTCAAGGTAAGTTTCAAGGGCAAATTGATGTACCTTTGAATGATAATGGCAGAAGCCAAGCGGGAAAAGCTGGGGAGTTTCTCAAAGATGTGACATTTGATTTTGCTTTTAGTAGCACTATGGCACGTCCCAAAGAAACCGCAGAAATTATTCTTAAACACCATTCTCAGATTAATTTGCAGTTATTGGACGGTTTAAGAGAAATTAGTCACGGAACCTGGGAAGGTAAATTTGAATCAGAAATAGAACAGGAATTTCCCGGAGAGTTGGAAAGGTGGCGCACTGTTCCGGCTGAGGTGCAAATGCCAGAAGGGGAAAATTTACAACAGGTACATGAACGCAGTGTAGCCGCTTGGCAGTCAATATTAGCAACTGCTGAGAAAAATCAGTTACAAACGGGCTTAGTGGTTGCCCACGATGCGACTAATAAAACTTTGCTTTGTCATATTCTAGGATTATCACTGGAAAATTTCTGGAATTTCCGTCAAGGTAATGGGGCTGTGAGTGTCATTGATTACCCTAATGGTGCTGGTGGTTTACCCGTGTTGCAAGCGATGAATATTACTGGTCATTTAAGTGGTGGTGTGTTAGATAAGACAGCCGCAGGAGCATTATAATTGCGCTGATTAGCATATCTGGGGCGGGCAAGATGCCCACCCCACATTATATTCTTCCCTAATCACCAACTACCAATTAGAACAGATATTTTAAGTATTAAAACAGACATGATAAATGAACTTCTACAACAAGTAAGGGTAATTGATCCGGTTTCGGAAACTGACCAAATAGCCGATGTATTAATTGCTGAGGGTCAAATTAAAGCGATCGCTCCCCAAATTTCCGATATTAGCGCCGATACTGTTATTAAAGATTGTCGGGGTTTAGTTGTAGGTACTGGTTTAGTTGATTTATATAGTCATTCCAGCGAACCAGGGTTTGAAGAAAGAGAAACTTTGGTTTCTTTGTTGCAAGCTGCATCTGCTGGTGGTTTTACGAGGGTAACAGTATTACCAGACACAAATCCAGCTATTGATAATCCCGCTTTAGTGGCACAGTTACAGCAAAAAAGAGTAGAGAAAGGTTCACCCCATCTTCAGGTTTGGGGGGGAATGACTTTAGATTTAGCTGGTAAACAGTTAACTGAGTTTGCGGATTTAGTTACTACTGGGGTTGTGGGTTTTACGGATGGGAAACCTTGGGAAAATTTGGGTATAGTCAGACGGGTTTTAGAATATCTGCAACCTTTTGGTAAAGTTGTGGCGTTTTCTCCCTGCGATCGCTCTTTGTCTTTAAATGGTACAATCCGAGAAGGTGCGGAGGCGTTGCGTATCGGTTTACCCCCTGTTCCTCCTAGTGCGGAAACAAGTGCGATCGCTGCTTTATTGGAATTAGTCGCGGAAATTAGGACACCTGTACATATTATGCGGGTTTCTACTTCCCGGAGTGTGGAATTAATTGCTACTGCAAAATTTCAGGGTTTACCAGTGACAGCTAGTACCACTTGGATGCACCTGTTATTGAACACC
This sequence comes from Sphaerospermopsis sp. FACHB-1094, assembly GCF_014696195.1. Taxonomy (NCBI): domain Bacteria; kingdom Bacillati; phylum Cyanobacteriota; class Cyanophyceae; order Nostocales; family Aphanizomenonaceae; genus Sphaerospermopsis; species Sphaerospermopsis sp. FACHB-1094. The sequence goes on from NZ_JACJPT010000024.1 coordinate 11,970, forward strand.
GCAGATATTAAGAGTTATCATACTAGCTTGCATTTAGAACCACCTTTAGGTAATGCTACTGATGTTAAAGCTTTGCGTGCTGGTGTGCGTGGAGGTGTAATAGATGCGATCGCTATTGATCATGCAGCGTTCACCTATGAAGAGAAAGTACAAGCTTTTGCAGAGTCCCCAGCGGGGGCAATTGGTTTAGAATTAGCATTACCATTATTGTGGCAAAATCTGGTAGAAACTGGGGAATTTACAGCTGTAGAATTATGGCGAGTTTTGAGTAATAAAGCCGCAGCTTGTTTACAACAAGAAATGAAAGCGATTAAACCCGGTGAAAAAGCAGAATTGACATTATTTGATCCTGAAAAAATCTGGACAGTAAATAGACAAAATCTTTGTTCACTTGCTGATAATACACCTTGGTTTGGCAAAGAAATTAAAGGTCGGGTTGTACAAACTTGGTGTTAATTTCATTTATCAGTTATTAGTTTTCATCAGTCATAATGATATTTACAGGACAGAATAATCAATACATCTTCTTCAACTTTGTAAACTAACCTATGTTCATCTGTAATTCGTCGTGACCAATAACCTTGTAATTCATATTTTAGAGGTTCTGGTTTACCTATACCAGAAAATGGTTCTCTTTGGATATCTTTAATTAGTTCTAGGATTTTCTTAAAAACTTTTTTATCTTCCTTTCCCCATATTCATCTAAATCAACATAAATTAAATTTCCTTGTTCAACATTTTCCATAGCTTTAAGCAAATGTTTTTTATTAGCTTCTGACTTGAGAAGATAAGTAGTTTCATCTTCTTCTATGGGTGGTTCTACTAAGATGATAACTTCTACTACTGTTCCTGCTGGTAATTCTGTGTTAGATAGTTCGATTTTCCCATCTTTACCAACAATAGCCTTTTGTTTAATTCCAGTGAGCATAATGGTTAATTAATCTGATAAAGTCAGATGTAGTAATTTTATTGTAACTTGCTTTGAGGCAGTTTGGCAATGAATTAGGTGGTGGGAGTTTCATTATTATATTCATAGATGTCCTAAAAACGGTAAGCATTCAGCCGTCAGCTATCAGCAGTCAGCAATAAAGAAGAAAACCATCAATAATAGGCTGGAAATTGATCTCATTAACTCAGTATCTCTCTGACTGAAAAATAGCTGATTACTGATAGCTGAATGCTTACGATTAGGTTAATTCTAACCAACCTTGATAACCGGTCACAATGCGATCGCCATCTTTGAGAATATGAACTTCTATTTGATCACTCGCCCAACTAATTTGATCTTTAAATTCTGGGTTAAAAACATGAACTTTTTGATTTCTGGAAGAAACCGGAGACAAAGGAGAATTAATAGCTAAAGACTGGACAAAAGGACCATCTATTAAAATATCTAATTCTGCTAATAATTCCTGAGAACCAGGAGGTGCAGATTCAGATTGTAATTCTTTTAAAGTAAAACCAGTAAAAGCCATCACATTTAAACCAGCGGCTTTAACTTTATGTGCTAAACTAGCTAATGCGGAAGCTTGCCAAAATGGTTCTCCACCAGAAAAAGTTACACCTGTATTATGGGGGTTTTTAATAATATCTTCAGCTAGTTTATCAATCGCAACTAATTGATTTATTTCAAATTCCCAAGATGCGGGATTAAAACAACCTTCACACTCACGCGGACAACCTTGCACCCAAACCACAGCGCGACAACCAGGACCATTCACTTCTGATTTATCAACATAACCCATGATGTTAAGATAACCATCGGGAATTTGTTTCAGTGCTGATAAGATTTCTGTTGTTGTTTTTGTTGTTGCCATATTTATTTAACTCGTGAAAAATACAACTGTAAGCAAGTAGGTAATAGGTAATAGGTAATAGGTAATAGGTAATAGGTAATAGGTAATAGGTAATAGGTAATAGGTAATAGGTAATAGGAAAAAATAAAATTGATTACCCAGTCCCCAGTCCCCAGTCACCAGTCCCCAGTCACCAGTCCCCAGTCACCAGTCCCCAGTCCCCAGTCCCCAGTCCCCAGTCACCGTTTGTATTGCCATTCTTCCCTGATATTCTTGTCTAAATTGTGTAATTCCTTCAATAATATTTGGTAAATCAATTGTCTCTAGAGGACGATTAATTTGCTGTAGTTTATTTGACGAAACAGCATCCAGTTTAACGGCAACAATATCCGCTATTGATAAAGCTTGACGGACTAATTTATCACCTAACAATGTGCTATTAGTTAATACTTTAGTTAATACTACTGCTGGTTCTTTAAAGATTTCTTTTGTAGCTGTGAGAATTTCAGCTAAATTTAATGCTAAAGTAGGTTCACCACTACCACTAAAAGTTACTACATCTAATGGTATTTGTCGGAGTGCGATCGCTTGCAATTCTGAGATAATTTGGCTAGTAGGTATAAACATCTGTCGCTGAGTTGTTTGGTGTTGAATATTCCCTAACTGACAATAAACGCAGTTAAAGGAACAGGTAGATATTATCCCTATAGGATCAATACCAAGCGATCGCCCAAATCTCCACGATTTTACCAGTCCATAAACTGCGGTACAGTGAGGTTTTTCTACAGATAGTGACTCACTCATAACTACCTCACAACTTAGCCTAATTTGATATAGCAGGTGACAGTTTACAAATCAAATTACAAGTCAAAATTCATGCGTTCAAAAGTCGAAAGTTTTACCTATTGATAAATCAAGAGGATTGAACGATGTCTAAAGACTTACGCTTCACAAAAAGACTGTTTCAACCAATCTTATTGAGAATTTATCATTAGTTTGTGAGGAAGTTGTGAGGTAAATTTTCTTATCTTTTGGTAGTGAATACAGTTGTAAACATCATCACCATACCACCTAAAAGAATAGCGATCGCTAATCCTCCTGTGAGCAAATCTAACGTATTGTTATCTATGTTCATTGTTTAATCACTCCCAAATTTACTAAAAATTTACTAAAAATTTACTGTAATTTTCTGAGTAAATTACTATTTTTACAAATGCAATTATATCATATCTTGTGAAATACTTATCATATCTGTTGGGGGTGGTAATTGGTAATGGGTAATTGGTAATTGTAAGAAGGCAATTATAGCTGTAGTTAAGAATTTTCTTAATTGTAGTAAAAGCTTTTCATTAGAGCGAATAAAAAAGTGATTACCCTCAAGCTTCTGTAAAGAAAAAGCTGCTGTTGTCTGTTCTTATCAAACAATTACATACCTGGATTTAGTTGATGTGCTGCTTTCTAATTGTCAAGATTTAGGACTAGATAAAGAACGTCAAGGTAAAGGTTTAGTTCAAATACCAACTACACTATACTAAACACGGTTGGGAAATGGACTTTTAGAAGATTACGAAAAGCGAGATTTGTAGGGGTTTAGCACTGCTAAACCCCTACCCTAGAATCAAATCATTCATCCGTTTTGAGTATATTATGAACCTTAAAGAAGACCAAATTAGTAAAATTGACCCTTTGCTAGAAGAAGCTTTAATGAATGCAAGGGGTGATGAAAAAATGCGGGTAATTATGACCTTGGGTAATGAAAATCAACTCAGGAATAATCAAAGTGCTTTAAATATAAAACCTGCTGATTTTCCATCATCTACAGCGTACAGAAATGCGTTAATTGAACAGCGTAAAATTCAAATTTCTCAAGTTATAGGTGACACAGTTTAAGAATTAAAAAAACTGTCTTTAACAACTTAGGGCGGCACAATGAGCCGTGTTTTAGTTGTGGAAGGTTCAGCAACAGATATATTACGCTCATTAGAATTGTCTCGGTGCGAGTGTCCCGTGAAACCTGGGAAGCAATAGAGGGGAGAATGTTGTTACCTCCGAGTAATTGAGTCATAATCAAATAATTTTTTTAAGGTTACTGCATTGAAGTATGAAATTGAAAAATCAAGAATTCCAAACTCTTACTCTCTGCGACTCTGCGCATCTGCGTGAGATAAATTTATCTCGTTTCCAGTTTCCGACTAGGGATGCCACTATAGAGCCTCTGCCTCTTATTTATCTGATTTAATAGAAGGCAGTAGCCCTCAAGAATTCATTCCCATACTCTGTATGGGAACGAGAGAGGGAGAGGTCAGAGAAAGGTCTTACTTTTTCCCTAATTCCTTGCCAAACAAAGACCGATACATCAACCGATAAATATCTGTATTATCCACCGTTCCATTTAACAGCCCAGCATTAAAACCATGCGCTTTCGCTATTATTCCTCCAGCATTATCACCAAAACCAGACCATGATATAGCAAAGGGAAAACGTCTACCCTGTTTATCAGGTGCAGAAATAAAAGGTAACGTACTTGTTCCTTCTTTCCCATCCCAAGGTGCGCCATTTTTACCTTTTTCTGGTAATGGTTTATTAAAAGGAAAATCTTTTTCTGTTGCTCCCACCAATTCTAACCCACCAGCATCACTATCAGCCGCAGTTACTAATAAAGTATTCGGGTTTTTCTCAATAAATTTCATTGCCACACCAACAGCATCATCAGCACGTTTTAAGGCAGTGAGACAACCAATGGCATTATTATAATTACCGAAATTATCGCTGCCTTCTTCCTCTAAAACAATCAAGAAATTTTTACCCTTTTGCGATAAAATCTTTAACGTTACATCCAACTGTTCCCCTACCGTCGGTGCAGTAGCAACATATAACGGTAAATTACGTTGTTTCAAGTTTTCTTCTGTTTCATCATTGTAGGTATCATCAGCCGCAAAAATTCCCAACACCTTTTTAGTATTTGTTGGTAACTTCAATAATTCATCACGAGTGTAAACAACGGTGTAACCTTTCTTTTTCGCTATTTCTACTAAATTTAACCCATCAGTTCTTTGACTTTGGGATGCGGTAGAATGTCTTCCCGCTACTCCTTTGGGAAGATACCACATTTCCCCACCACCTAAAATTACATCTGCACCAGATTCTACTATTTGTTTAGTAATATCTGCAAAATTGCGACGACTGGAAGATTTTGCTAAAAATGCACCTGTTCCCGGTTCATGAATCATCCCAGAATTAATAATAGCCGTTCCTTTGCCCGCTTTTATGGCTTCTTCCATAATTGTTTGTGGTTTTCCAGAAAGCGCCACCACTGGTTTACCGTTTTCATCCAACCCAAAAGAGTCAGCATTTACCTTTACCCCAGTAGCATGAGTTACCGCCCCACCATTGGAAGTTCCAGATAATTGATTTTTCATGTGTCCCAGGTAAACAGCCAAATTTGACATTTGATCCCAATTTAATCTGCCATCTGGTCCAGTGTAGAGTATTCTAGTTGCGCCCCAGTGCGCTGCACTCGTACCATCTGGATGGATAAAGATTACATTACCTTGGCTAGAGGTATTATTGGCTAAGATATGTGGTGTATAACTGAGGACAGATATCACAGCCAAAAGTAAGAAACCAATAACTTTTTGATTCAATCGTCGTAACATTGCTTTACATTTAAACTATAGGTACAATCAAACGTAAGAAGTCAAAAATCTTAAGGGCGAAGCATTCGGGCAACCAATTATCAATTTTCTGACCAGGCTATTTTCCTTTAAGGGCGAAGCATTCGGGCAACAAATTATCAATTTTCTGACCAGGCTATTTTCCTTTAAGGGCGAAGCATTCGGGCAACAAATTATCAATTTTCTGACCAGGCTATTTTCCGAATGCTTCGCCCCTACTTAGCCCGTACAGGTCTTTTGACAATACATACTTTAATCGGTAATTGTTAAGAAATGGTAATTAAGCTGTTGGACATTTAACTTGCATACTATCTAAAATTAAAACTCTTGTGGGGTGGGCATCCTGCCCGCCCTGGTTATGCAAATTAAAGGTTTATCAGCGGACAAACAAAAACCTATACAGTAAAATTAGTATGCAGACAATTGAAAAAAAGTCAAGTAAAAAAACCTGGGCAAAAGCCATATCCCAACCTGCAAAAGAATTTCCCCCCACTCAATTACCAATAATTGCGGGTAAAATTCCTGAAGGGTTGCGTGGTACACTTTACCGCAATGGTGCAGCAAGATTACAACGGGGGGGTGTATCCGTAGGACATTGGTTTGATGGAGATGGGGCTATTTTAGCAGTTTATTTTACCGATGCAGGTGCTACGGGAATTTATCGCTATGTGCAGACTGCTGGTTATCAAGAAGAAACCACTGCGGGTAAATACCTATATGGTAATTATGGCATGACTGCACCTGGTCCGATTTGGAATCAATGGCAAAAACCAGTGAAAAACGCTGCAAATACTTCGGTTTTGGCATTACCGGAGCAACTTTTAGCACTTTGGGAAGGTGATAACCCCTATGCTTTAGATTTAGAAACTTTAGAAACCAAAGGTTTAAATAATTTAGGTGGTTTAACTAAAGGACAACCTTATTCTGCTCATCCTAAAGTTGACTATCAAACGGGAGAAATATTTAATTTTGGCATGACTCCTGGACTTAATGCCATATTGCATATTTATAAAAGTGATTTTACTGGTAGAATTATTCAACAAGCAAAGTTTACGTTAGCAGGTTTTCCGATCATCCATGATTTTGTTTTAGCAGGACAATATTTAATATTTTTTGCTCCGGCGGTACGGTTAAATATTTGGCCTGTTTTATTTGGGGTGAGTAGCTACAGTGATTCTTTAACGTGGCAACCAGAAAAGGGAAATCAGATTATAGTTATTGATAGAGAAAATTTATCTTTAGTCAGTCGGGGAGAAACAGAACCTTGGTTTCAGTGGCATTTTAGTAATGGATATGTTGATGATAGTGGTACTGTAATTGTTGATTTTGCTAAATATGATGATTTTCAAACTAACGAATATTTGCGAGAAGTAGCGACAGGAGAAACTCACACCTTTGCTAAAACTTCCTTGACACGGGTAAAACTAAATCCGCAAACTGGCAAAGTACAAGAAATTGCAACTTTATTAAATAGAACTTGTGAATTTCCTAATGTTCCAGTTAAAAATGTCGGTAATTTCTCTCGTTATAGCTATATGTCTATTTTTCGGGAAGGAACAGATACAGAAGGTGAGATATTAAATAGTATTGCTCGTTTTGATCATGAAAATGGAAATTTAACAGAAGCAAACTTAGGTGAAAATTTTTATCCCTCTGAACCTCTTTATATTGAAGATACTCAAAACTCTCAGCAAAGTTGGGTGTTGACAGTGGTTTATGATGGTAATAGTGATAGTAGCGAAGTTTGGATATTTGATGGCGATCGCCTCAATGAAGAACCTGTTTGTCAACTTGGTTTACCCAGCGTTATCCCCCATAGTTTCCACGGTACTTGGAAACCTGGTGACTGGTGACTGGTGACTGGTGACTGGGGAAGAAATATTTACCTCCTGCCTTCTGCCTCCTGCCCTCTGCCTCCTGCCTCCTTGAACTCCTGAAAATTCAATGTTTCAACTACAACACACCCAAAACACAAAACCAGGATGGTCTTTGGATGAACGAGATCCAAAGTTCATCGAAAATATCATGCCTATATTGGGCATTTTATACAACTACTATTTTCGCGTCCAAACCAGTGGCTGGGAAAATATTCCAGAGGGAAAAGTTCTGTTTGTCGGTTCTCACAATGGCGGTTTGGCATCCCCGGATACATCCATGATGCTGTACGACTGGTTACGTCGCTTTGGTACACAAAGACCTATTTACGGTTTGATGCACCCCAAAGTTTGGGAAGTTTTTCCCCCAGCAGCGGAAATGGCGATGAAAGGTGGTGCTATTATGGCACATCCAAAAATGGCTTATGCTGCTTTTAAGGCTGGTGCGAGTGTGTTAGTTTATCCTGGTGGTGCGGAAGATGTGTTTCGACCCCATCAAATGCGGGATAAAATCTATTTTGCAGAACGTCGCGGTTTTATTAAGTTAGCACTGCGGGAAAATGTACCCATTGTTCCCGCTATTTCCTGGGGGGCGCATGATACCCTGATAGTTTTGGCTGATTTGTATAAAATTATGCAGCAATTCCATCAATGGGGAATGCCTTGGTTGTTTGATGTTGATCCGTTGGTATTTCCTGTTTATTTAGGTTTACCTTGGGGTTTAGCAGTAGGACCATTGCCGAATATTCCTTTGCCAGCGCGTATTCATACCAGAGTTTGTCCACCTATTGTATTTGAACGCTATGGAAAAGAAGCAGCAAGCGATCGCAAATATGTGAATGAATGCTATGAATTAGTCAGAAGCAAAATGCAGGAAGAACTAGATAATTTAATCAAAGAAGCAAATAAATAAGGAGTCGGGAGTCAGGAGTCAGAAGATAAATATTTCTTCCCCAGTCACCAGTCACCAGTCACCAGTTACCAGTCACCCTATAGGATAATTTCCAGGGTTAACAGCATGAATAAACTCACTACCAGAATGTGGTCTACCTCTTTTATAGGCTGCTTCTTCTGGTTTTCCCCAACCCATCTGTAAAATTAATTCCAAAAAATTCGCATTTTCCCACTTTAAAAAACTTGCCCATTCTGTCCTTTGGGCTATTCTTTCTACATCTAAAGTATTAATTTTTTCGTGTTGTCTACCATTACTCAAACTTAAATATAAATCCATATCTGTTGTAACTTGATCCCAAAATTCCAACATAGAATTTTTCGCAGCTTTCAATATTTCCAAATCAGTATTTAACGCTATTAACTGCGCGTCAACCTCTGGATAATGGAAAGTTTTACCCTTCACAGTCAAATCTTTCCAAACAATTCCAGAAACTTGATTTTCGCGTTGATATTCATGAATAGAAGCTTTAAAATCTTGATAGGCAGTGAATTTTTGTAGCCCTTCCGTTGGGATAAACTGGTCTATAACTGGATTACCTGAAACCGTCACATCCAACTTTAGGCGTTCTCCTTTCAAGCAAGCTTGCCGTTCTGCTGCTAAAATTTGAATGAGTTCCAGCGTAGTATAAACTTTGTTCATTAGTTATTGGTTATTAGTTATTGGTCATTAATTATTAGTCATTAGTAATTTAACTATTATGTCTTGGTAAAAATAAAAATGCAGTATCAGAACCAACTAAAAATTCAAATCTGAATATAAAACAAGTATATCGAAATTTTTACAGAGTAGTTTTGAGACGACTTTTGATATTAGCCTGAGAATTAATTCTCAGACCGTGGTACAATTACAAAATGTCTAGAGTTTACTGGCTCAACTCACTGCTATACTCATTAAATGAACGCTGTTTGAACTCAATAGACTGATCACGAGGTAACAAATTAAATACCTCCCTAAATTTATCATCTATTTCTTCAAAAGGTACTTGACCTTTTTTATTCAAAACAACTTTTCCCGACTGATCAAAAAGAACAACCTGCGGTACAACACCAGAATAATAATATCCTGGTTCTGTGGGTTCATAACTGTCCTTGAGAGGAATAGTATCAACACTTACAGGAATAATTTCCGCAGCACGTCCATAAAATGCTTGAGTCTGGGAAATATACACCGCATACTGTTTACAATCGCTGCTATCATCCACATAAAAAGCCAGCATTGCGGGTTTATGTTCTGCTAAAGTCTGTCCTAAGGTTAGTTTGGAAGGAACGAGAGAACCATTACCCGCAAAAACCACGAAAATATTACCTTCGTATCTGTCATCCTTCATACCTGCAAAAGCTGGTTGTATACCTACAATAAATAGGCAAAGCAGCAATAATAGGCATTTTGACAGCAACCGTCGCCAGTTAGCAGTTATGTTAGTTTGTAAAAAAAGCCAATTTATGCTACTCATCAACAAAAACCTTACTTAACACTTTTGCCTAGATTTATCCTAGATATATAATTACATCTGAGTGCTATTTTTTCACCATAACTTTTAGTAGTATTAACTTTAGCAACAATTGAAAATTCTAAACTACACAAAAAAATCACTCTTAAACCCTCTTAACTTTGCGTTCTTTGCGTACTTTGCGGTTCGTTATAAAGCTGAATACTGCTAACTAACTACTGATAGCTATAAATGACTGGTATTTTTTACCAATATTAGCTAAACTGACAAAATTAATTTTGTAAATAAAGACATTACTTAACAACTGCTGTGGGAAAGAAAATACAACTTATAGATAGAGTCAAACTGGGTTTAGCAGTATCCATTGCTAAAAGTGTGACATTTTTAGTACGTTCTTTACGTCTTGGTGCTGCTAGTGTATTACCAGGTTCTATTGCGCGACGCATCGAACCCAGACTTTTACAATTATTGAGTCAACAAGTTAAAAACGGTGTAATTTTAATTGCAGGTACAAACGGAAAAACCACAACCGCCCTGTTATTATGCACAATTTTAGAACGCACAGGTTACAAAATTGCCCATAATTCTACGGGTGCAAATTTAGAGAATGGTTTAGCGACTGCTTTAATAGAAAATTCCAGTTTATTAGGTGCTTTAAATGTTGACTATGCAATTTTAGAAGTTGATGAAAATATCGTTCCCAAGGTTTTAAAACCTTTACAACCAAAAATTATTATCTGTTTAAATTTATTCCGGGATCAACTTGATAGATATGGAGAAGTTGACATTATCAGTAAAAAATGGACACAGGTAATTTCAACCTTACCAGAAGAAACTGTAGTTATTCCCAATGCTGATGATCCAACTTTATCTTATTTGGGTCAACAGTTAAATCAAAAAGTGCTATTTTTTGGATTAAATGAACCAGAGAATTATTTAGAATCAATTCCTCATGCAGTAGATTCTATTTATTGTCCCAGATGTGGACATTCTTTAGATTATCAAGGGGTTTATTTATCCCATTTAGGAGATTTCACCTGTCCTAGTTGTGGGTTTAGTAAGAGTCAACCCAGTTTAGAAAGTAGTGAATGGTCACAAATTCTCGTAGGTTTATACAATAAATATAATACTTTAGCTGCTGCTACTGCTGCAAAAAAATTAGGAGTTGAGGAAACCAAAATTAGAGAAACAATTAATAATTTTCAAGCAGCTTTTGGACGTGCAGAAGATTTGGTAATAGATGGTAAAAAAGTGAGGATTTTGTTATCTAAAAACCCTGTAGGAACAAATGAAACTATTAGGGTAGTTACTCAAAGTACAGATAAAACTACATTAATGGTTTTGAACGATCGCACACCTGACGGAACAGATGTATCTTGGATCTGGGATGTGGATACAGAAAAATTAGTAGAAAGAGGTGGAACATTGATAGTGAGTGGCGATCGCGTGTATGATATGGCGTTAAGATTACGTTATAGCGAGAAATCTATTGACAGTAAAATTAACTTAATTGTTGAATCAGATTTAAAGAAAGCTATCACCATTGCTTTAGAACATACACCGAAAAATGAAACTTTGCACATTCTTCCTACCTATTCAGCAATGTTAGAAGTGCGGGAAGTTTTGACTGGGAGGAAAATACTTTAACAATTGATAATTGACAATTGACAATTGAAGGTTTACATCAAATAAAATAGATCCCCAACTTATTGAATAAAGTCGGGGATCTAAATAAATTTACACTAAATAACTGGTATTTGGCACAATTTGAAAGAAAGCATATTCATACCAAGCAGTCCAAATAAAACTTCTAATCCAACGTTGATATTTTTCAGGAGATAATTCATAATTAAACTCTCCCTCAGAAATATCAATAGAAGATAAATGAGAATTACAACCGCAACCGTGATGATAGGTAAAACCGTATTTTGAAGCAATACTTTGTACCTTCATTTGCACTGCAAAAACTTTACCTGAATGTAAAATTGCATCCCAAGAACGTTTATGTTCAATATCTCGTTTGTCAAATCTTAAAGCGCGTTCTTCAAATACATAATCTCGGTAAATTGGTGCTAAATGCACATGATAAAAACTCGCAGGTAAATCATATCCAAACTCATTAAAAAGGTCAATTCCAATTAAAGCAACCTTCACTTCATTGCTGTATTCTAAACCTTTTGATTTCACATCTGCTAAAATTTGTTGAAAATCTGGATATTGATCCTTTAAAAAATCATTTCCGTAAAATTCCAAAGTTTCATAAGCTAACTTTCCAAACAATTGAGAAAACGCAGATTTAAAACTAGCTAATTCTGGACGTTCATGAAATAAATCAACATCTCCTTGTTCTAGTTTATATTGAAATAACTGCGCCATTTTTACATAAACATCTGGATTTTTAAAACCTATATTTGCTTTTCTAGCAGCGATATTTTGCCAAATAGGAGGTAGTTGAGAAACAGAAACCGCATTTTCACCAGCAATTACAGTTAAATTGGGAGTTTCAATTAGTTTCATGGATGATTTACCTTTGAGGAGAATTAACAAGATAAGTAAGTATTCAGCTATAGTAACTGTTGATATCCAGATCCCCGACTACTGCGATCAATTCACAATTTATTGACAAGATTATAAAAGAAATCGGGGATCTTATCACTCTATTCCTGAATACTTACCAAGATGATTTGTGATTATGGTGACAAAATGCTCAAAAAAACTGTTACGTAAAATACTAAATAAACCCAAATAGAAATTATGACAGGGTGTAAAACCATGAAAAAGCAAGATTGTAAATTAAAGTAACTACCGAATAGGAATTTTTACCCAATCGTGTAATATTTATGTTATAATCATTTAGATTTAGAACTATAATATTATTAATCACAATAGAAGCTACATAAAAAAAGCAAAGGAGTAAAAAATGACCACTAAACTCATTGCCAAAGTCACCTCAGAAGGAAAACTAGAAATTCCCCCAGAAATATTACAGCAGTTGCAACCTGAATCAGAGTATGAAATAACTGTAACAGAAAGGTCTATTATTCTAGAAAAAAAATCTAACTCAACAGTTGATTTAGATAAATTTCTGGAAGAACTAGACCAATTAGAACCAGATCCAGAACAACCGACTTTAGAAGAAATTAGTGAAATTGTAAAAGAAGTTAGACAAGAATTATGGGGTAAGAAATGAGAGTTGTTCTTGATGTTAATGTTTGGATATCAGCTTTACTGTGGGGAGGTGTACCATCTGGTATTTTACATCTTTCTCGACAGAAACAGTTAACTATTTTTGTCTCTCAATCCTTATTAGAAGAATTAGAGAATACTGTAAAACGTCCTAAATTCCAAATTCAAATAAAAAAGCAAAATCGTACAATTGAATATTTAATGTCAATAACTCAAGGGTTTTGTGAAAAATGTCCTAATATTTCCCTAGATATAGATATATCCCAACTAAGAGATATGAAAGACTATCATATCTTAGCTGCTGCTGTATCTGCTCAAGCTGAAGTTTTAATTACAGGTGATCAAGACTTATTAGTATTGAATAAATTTGCAGAAATATTAATTATGACACCTGCGGATTTTCTAAATACTTATTTCACATCTTCATGAATAAGAAAAATCAAACTTAATTCCTCTGCGTCCTCTGCGTCTGGATCGGTTCGTTCCTATCATACCCTATAAACACCAAACAAATTATCTAAAAAATATTGAAAACTCCCAAAAATGAGTTAACATAAAACGCAAAATAAACATAACTGTAAAACAATGGAAATAATAATTGGTTGGTTATATCCCAAATTAATGAGTACCTACGGAGACAGAGGAAACGTCATTACCATAGAAAAACGCGCTCAGTGGCGGGGATATGATGTTAAAGTATTACCATTAGATCAAAATGCCACCGCAGATGATATAAAATCAGTAGATATAATTGTTGGTGGAGGAGCGCAAGATCGTCAGCAAGAAATAGTCATGCGTGACTTACAAGGTGCAAAAGCTGACGCAATGCGAGATCAAATTGAAAACGGTACACCAGGAGTTTTCACCTGTGGTTCTCCCCAACTTTTAGGACATTATTACGAACCTGGTTTTGGACAAAGAATAGAAGGTTTAGGAATATTAGACTTAGTTTCCATTCATCCAGGAGAAAATACTAAACGTTGTATAGGTAACTTAGTTATAGAAGTTACCGCTTCCCGACTCGCGCAAGAACTAGAAGCAATGATAGGGACAAAACCTTATTTAGTCGGGTTTGAAAACCACGGAGGAAGAACAAAATTAGGGAAAGTAGAAGCTTTAGGAAAAGTAGTTTATGGTTTAGGTAATAATGGAGAAGATGGTACAGAAGGAGCGTTTTATAAAAATGCGATCGCTACCTATTCACATGGTCCTTTATTACCAAAAAATCCCTTTGTTGCAGACTGGTTAATTCAAACAGCGTTAAAATTAAAATATCAACAAGAAATTAAACTGACACCTTTAAATGATACCTTAGCAATCCAAGGTAGAGAAGCAATGTTTCACCGTTTAAAAGTGAACTTACCAAGTGTTACTAAGATTCAAGTTTAATATCATTTCCGTTAGATCACAAATGACTCCTGACTCCTGTACGGGCGAAGCATTCGGGCGATAAATTATCAATTTTATGAAAAGGTTATTTTCCGAATGCTTCGCCCCTACGACTCCTGACTACTGATTACTATTTTGACTTTGAATTTGTAAAAAAGGACGTACAATCAAATAACCCGCACTAAACCCACCAATCATAATAAACACAATAGTAAAAAATAACCACCAACCATTCAACCCCCTAGACTCAGACTCTAGGGGTAAATAATAATGTACTTCTTGTTCTTCTATATACATGGGTTCTGATACCGGAAAATTCATATCCATCACAGGTACAGAAACAACCTCACGACGGACTTTTTTCGGTGGTTTGGAAGTTGGTTGACGTGGGGGAGGTGCTGTTTTTACTGTCTTCTTTTTAGGAACTTTACCTTCAGTATTTTTACGAACTTTATCTTGAGCTTTAGGCGTATTTATTACAGTTACATTAGGTCTAGGTGCAGCTTGATTATTTGGTCTATTATTTGGTCTATTATTTTGTGTATTATTTTGTGTATTGTTTACATAAGCATGATTTTGAGGAGTAGAGTGAGAAATTGGCGTACTAGGTTGAGTTTGAGAACTTGGTGCATGAGAACTTGGTGCATGAGAACTTGGTGCATGAGAACTTGGTGCATGAGAACTTGGTGCAGAAGAGTCAATTAACTTTTGCAGTTCTAAACAAGACTGAACAAGTTTGTTAATTTCTTGACGTAGTTGCTGATTTTCCTGAGATAATTTTTGATTGTGGTTAGTGACTACATCTAACTTAGCTTGTACTGCTTGTAACTCTGCAACTAATTCCCGGTATACCGAAACAGGTACAGACGGGGAATATCTGGGAGTCGGTGGTTTAGTATGAACATTAGGGGTAGTTGCTCTCATCTGCATATTGGTATAAAAATTAGGTTTTTAGATTAACAAAATATACTATCAGAGTAAAGTTATCCCGGAGAGGAAGTTTCAACCAATTTTTAACGTTTTTCCAACAACGGGAAAAAATGTCCCACAGGTCCACTTCCCTTCCCAATATCCAAAGAATAAGTAAGTGCAGTTGTCACATATTCCTTAGCTTCTTGTACCGCATTCCATAAATCTTTACCCAAAGCTAAATTAGCAGTAATCGCAGCAGATAAAGTACAACCAGTACCATGAGTATTTTTCGTTTCTACCTGTTTCGTCCTCAAAACTTCCAACCTTTCCCCATCAAACCAAACATCCACCCCTCTCAACTCTCCAGACATTCCCCCACCTTTGACTAAAACCGCTTTTGTACCTAAATTTTTATGTATAATTTCGGCAGCAGTTTGCATATCCTCCAAAGAAACAATTTCCAACCCGCTTAAAATCTGCGCTTCATAACGATTTGGTGTAATAATAGCCGCTTGGGGAATCAATTCATCACGTAAAGTTTTCACCGCATCATCATCAATCAACTGCGCTCCTGTCCGTGATACCATCACAGGATCTACCACCAAATTATTAATTTGTAAAGTTCTGACTTCCTGCGCTACAGTTGAAATAATTTCTTGATTTAGCAACATTCCTGTTTTTGCAGCTTGCACACCAATATCTTCAACTACCGCCCGAATTTGTGCTATAACAGCCTCTGAAGGCATGGCATCAACCCGGATCACATCTAGAGTATTTTGGGCTGTAATACAAGTAATAGCACTTGTACCGTGAACACAGTGAAAAGCAAAAGTTCTTAAATCTGTTTGAATACCCGCACCACCACCACTATCCGAACCAGCTATAGTTAAAGCTACAGGTATAAATTTTTGATTTGTTTTTTTATTGGTAGTCATTAACATTAACTCTCAATTTTAACAACATTAGACATCTCCGTAAATTACATAAGCATAACCTGAAACCCTTGGTAGGGACAATTCATGAATTGTCCCTACATCTTTTTCGGACAAGTCTATTAACAATATAAAAATTTACTCATTTGCAGAATGTAAATTTCCCAGAAATCCCTGCAAAAATTTAGCCCATTCTGCTGCTAAAGGAATTTCTGTAAAGGGAACTCGTACTGATTTAGCAGATTCAGAAAATACAAATTCTAACTCAATCACACGACCTTTTAAGGGAGGATTTTCCATTTCCACTTGTTTATCATTTACCAACAAGCTGATTTTTTCAACATCTAATAAACTAAAAGTTTGCAGTTGAATAGGTCCTTTAGTAGTAGGTTTTCCCCAAGTGATATCATTACCTTTTTGAGCGAGTACAGCATAAATATCATACTTAGCCCGTTCAAACTGTTCTGCCCAAATTTTATAAGCTTCTAGTTTCTGATATTCCTGGGAACCTTGCCAGGCTAACCAGAAAAATGCGCCTAACAAAGGCAACCATAAAAGACCACGTTCCATAATTCGTAATTGGTAATTAGTAATTCGTAATTTTTTCTAGATTTTTTCTAGTCTCCACTGTCCCAAAAATACCACTATATGAGTTATCGTAGTGTGCAAACTGACAAAAAGCGATGAGTTGATATGAGAAGACTTATATTATTGTGCTTGTTTGTCATCGGCTTGGTTGCTGCCGTATTCGGATACCTGAATTTTCAGGGATTGGCAACCAAAGGTGAATTTGAGACAATATTACTGGATTTTCGGGAAGATTTACCAGCAACAGTCATAAAGCAAGACTTACAAGCGATCGCTCAACAATATAACGTTACACCCCAACTGGATAACCAATTTTCAGAGGCTGATAATGTGTATATTATCAAAGGCGATCGCCAACGGTTAAAAGACCTGAGAAAATCAGCTTATGCCCAAAACACAGAATTTATCGAGCCTAACTATATTTATCAAGCAGTTCCCATTGGTGAAACAGCCTGGTTAGGAGACTTTCTCCGTCCTCAAGATGGCGATGAAGAACCAAGCACCTCCTTAACAGGTCCCAACGACCAATATTACAGCAAACAATGGAATTTGCACAAAATTGGCGTAGAAGGTGCATGGACACGCACCAAAGGCAGCGGTGTAACAGTTGCAGTCATTGACACAGGTATCACCAAAGTCCGGGACTTGTATGAAACCAAAATAGTCAAAGGTTACGACTTTGTAAACGACACCGAAACCGCCCAAGACGACAACGGACATGGAACTCATGTAGCCGGTACAGTCGCCCAAGCCACCAACAATAAATATGGTGTAGCTGGAGTTGCCTACGAAGCAAGTCTCATGCCCTTAAAAGTATTAGGTGCTGATGGTGGTGGAACAGTAGCCGACATTGCCGAAGCCATCAAATTTGCCGCCAACAACGGCGCAGATGTCATTAACATGAGCTTAGGTGGTGGTGGCGAAAGCCAGTTAATGAAAGAAGCCATTGAATACGCCTACAGAAAAGGTGTGGTAATCGTTGCCGCCGCAGGTAACGAAAGCACCGACGGTTCTAGTTATCCCGCCCGTTATCCTCACGTCATTGGTGTTTCCGCCTTTGGACCCGACGGGGAAAAAGCAGACTATTCTAACTTTGGTGCAGGAGTAGACATTTCCGCCCCTGGTGGCAGTGATGCAGGTGCAATACTCCAAGAAACCATCAACGAAAACGGCGAAGGCGTATTTTTAGGACTGCAAGGTACAAGTATGGCCGCCCCCCACGTCGCAGGGGTAGCAGCATTAGTCAAAGCAGCCGGAGTTACAGACCCAGAGGAAATTTTAAAAGTCCTCAAACAGTCAGCTAGAGTCATACCAGAGGACGCATTAAACTATTATGGCGCTGGACAACTTAACGCCGAAGCCGCAGTTAAACTTGCTAGTGAAGGACAAATTAGCTTTAACGACTTTTTCCGGTGGTTAAGGGATAACGGCTACATCAACCCCGGCTTTTGGATAGATGGTGGCGTTGTTGCCCTAGTACCGAAAATTTTAATGGTAGTAGGTTCTTATCTCCTCGCTTGGTTTTTACGGGTTTACTTCCCCTTCTCCTGGAGTTGGTCCTTATCCAGTGGTTTAATATTTGGTAGTTCTGGTTTATTCTTCCTCAGAGGAATTTATATCTTTGACCTTCCCCAGTGGCCATTCCGGGTTTTAGGTAGTTCTATTCCCGAACTAGGCAACAGTATACAAGGAACAGGTGCTTTAAATCCCCTCTTTGCCAGTGTATTAATTCCCATGCTTTTAATAGCATTGCTATTAGGACATCCCAACTGGAAATGGTTTGCCATAGGTTCTAGCCTTGGTGTAGCAGCCTGTTTAATAGTCAGTGCCATTTATGACCCCGCAGTTTGGGGTCTAGGAGATGGTACATTAGCCCGCATTTTCTTACTTGTCAATGCCCTACTGTGCTACGGACTAGCCCGTTTAGCATTGAAAAACGACGAACAACCAGCTTAGGAAGAGGTGACAGGTGACAGGTGACAGGTGACAGTGAAGAAAAACTTTCTATGATTTCTGACTTCTGACTCCTTGATCTCCTGACTCCTTGATCTCCTGACTCCTTGATCTCCTGACTCCTTGATCTCCTGACTCCTATGATCACAATTACAGGCAAAATAGAACGCCGAAATATTGGTCTCGGCGCTTGGGCTTTTGTTACAGATGATGGTGTTACTTACGAAATTCCTAAAAGTGCTGACAAAAATTTGCTCAAGTCAGGTCAAAAAGTTTCAATTACAGGAAAAATACGCGATGACATCATGACCACCGCTATGATTGGTTCTGTTTTACAGGTAGAATCTTTTGAAATAATTAATTCTGACTAGCTGCTGTGTCCAAAACCGCCTGAAGACGACTTCTAAACTCGCCTTTGGGATGTCCACCTTTGACTTCACCAACTATTTGAAATTCACCTTCGGGAGAATTGCATATAATATAGGTAGGCCATCCCATCTCCGATTTATCAGGATACTGGGTGAGGAGAATTTTCCGATATTTACGATAAGTTGCCGTATCCTGCATTTTCACATCAATAAATTGCAAACCTAGTTCCTCTGACACCTTTTTGTCATAAAAAGACATTTTGTGGCAGATGCCGCAATCTTCAGAAGAGAACTTAATCACTGCTAAACTCATTGGTCTCTGGGATTTTCTTAATGTTATAGCCGTGGACAGAGTGGTTAGGACATCAATTTATCATGAAAGAGGGCAACCACCGGGGGTTTGCCCTTACTGAATCTTGCTACAAGTACAACTTAATGAGATTTTAGAATACAGTATGAATCAGGTTTTTCGTCAAGCTTGGTTATTTTGGGCAAAACTTGTCCCATTTGATGTTTGAAGAAAATCAGTACAACTGTTCCCTGTTCCCTGTTCCCTGTTCACTGCCTCTACCGATCATGTTGGCAATCAAACCGGATTGCTCTTATGTCATAAAATGTTAACAGATATCTAGAAAATCACACAGGCATGAATTATATAAAAATTATTAAGATTCCTATTATATATCGCTATAATCATTCTGAACTTGGGCTGAAGCTGAAAATAAAATCACAGGAATTACAAAATTAGGCTTGGCATTTGGCAGCAAACAGGAGTAAACTGGAAGCCAACACTGAGTAGACAAAAGAAGAGAAAAGCACTTGTGGCGGCCAACTCGCTTTTGTCTACAAAAAACCCCCAATCGGTGTTAACCAACTAGGGGCGATTAGTTATCAGGGTGCATCTACCAATTTAATGTTCCCAGGTACAGAACCATCGTCCGGATAAATTTGTTCCTGGAAGTTTGTTTTTATTTTTGAATAAAAAACCCCCAGTGGTGTTAGCCAACTAGGGGAGATTATTTATCAGGGTGCATCTACTAATTTGGTTCTTCTTGGTTTTCACACCACCCTCCGGAACAATTGAAGTGCATCATTATTATTGTTTATAAATTCTGGTTTGATGGGTTGTGAAACCAATAAAAAACCCCCAATTGATGTTAGCCAACCAGGGGAAATTAGTTATCAGGGTGCATCTACTAATTTGTATCTTCTTGGTTTTCATGTCAGACTCCGGAAAATTTGGTTGGTTTTTCATGATTGATATTTGGTAATTAAATAAAAAACCCCTAGCGGTGTTAGCCAACCAGGGGAGATTAGTTATCAGGGTGCATCTACTGGTTAAATGTTCATTGGTTTTAATATTATTTCCGGAAAATTGGGTTGTATTTACATGATTGATCCTTGTCAACCAAATAAAAAACCCCCATTGGTGTGAACCAAATAGGGGAGATTAATTATCAGGGTGCATCTACCATCTAAACGTTCTCATTTAATGCACTATGCTCCGGATAAATTTCAACAAATGTAGGTGCTTGTCACTTACCGAAAAAATCCATAAGGCTAGTAGCTGGGTAGGGGAGTTAGTTATCAGGATTTGATTTTCTATACAGTTGAGCAGAAATTCTTGGGTCAAACATTGCTTTTTTTGCCAAAATTGAAAAGAAAACCCCCAGTAGGTGTTAACCTACCAGGGGAGTTGAAGATCAAGGTGCATCTACCAATAAAGTGTTCTAGTTGGAAGTAATCCAATCCGGATAAAGTTGTACCAGCACTTTAAGGCGAAACAACCCGAAAACAGAAACATTGCTCGGCAAGATGCTTCTAAAGTATCAGTTAGAGAGAAAACACTAGAAACTTTTACGGTGAAAACCGGATTTTAGGAGGCAAACAGGAGAAGTTGTGACCCAGGAATTTCACATTTCCGTGACTCCAGTAGGGCAAAATGACTACTTGGTGCGGACGGAACAAGTCGCACCTGGGGTGCCATTGGCAGAAGAACTGGTGAGTTGGCCTGTGGCTGAGTGGTTAGCGGCCGCAGGACATTTAATGAATGACCCTTTACAGTCAGTGCTACAGGGGGATGCTATAGCCAGAAACTCTGTAAACTTGGTGGCACTGGGTCAACAATTATATAATGCACTGTTTCAAGGCACTCTCAGAGATAGTTGGATTACTGCCCAAGGCATTGCCCAGAACCAACAACAGGTACTGCGCTTGCGTTTGGGATTAAAAGATACTCGGTTAGCGCGGTTGCCGTGGGAAGTGATGCACGCAGGCGATCGCCCCTTAGCCACTGGTCCTTATATCGCTTTTTCCCGTTATCAAAGTGGAATTCCTTCCACATCAAGATTACCAACACGCAACCTACCCACACCACAGGACGAAAGCGGAATAAGAGTGTTAATGGTGATTTCTTCTCCTACAGATCAAGTCCGTCTGGATTTGCTCAAACAAGAAGCAATCAAACTACAAGAAGAAATGCATCGCCAAGTCCCCCGCTCTGTGGAAAATGGTATTTATCTGCCAGAAATTGAATTGACTGTCTTGGATCAACCAGGAAGAGAAGAGTTAACCCAAGCTTTAGAACAGGGAAGATATCATGTTCTTCACTACTCTGGTCATAGTAATGTGGGTGCTAATGGGGGGGAAATATATTTAGTTAGTCGCAGAACTGGGTTAACAGAAACTCTCAGTGGTGATGATTTAGCCGGGTTGCTGGTGAATAATAATATCCAAATGGCAGTGTTTAACTCTTGTTTGGGAGCATATAGAGCAAAGTCTGATGGTTCTGGGGATACAGGAGAACGTAACTTAACGGAAAGTTTGGTGAAAAGAGGGATTAGTAGCGTTTTGGCAATGTCAGAACGGATTCCCGATGAAGTGGCGCTGACGCTGACACAGTTGTTTTACCGCAACTTAAGCCAAGGCTATCCTTTGGATCTGTGTGTGAGTCGGGTGCGTCAGGGCTTAATTTCTGCCTATGGTTCTCACCAGATGTACTGGGTATTACCGATGTTGTATTTGCATCGGGAATTTGAGGGTTTTCTGAGACCGCAACTAGGTTTATCTGCTAGTTCGGAGTTCCTCAACGACTATCAGCCTCCTGTGGGAGCATCTACTAATGCCATGTATGCGGCGGCGATAGATGATTTGGAAATACCTTTAACTCTGGAAGAGATGATGTCCTCTGAGTTGGCAAGAGAGCCTTCTGAGTTAGATTGGCTGGAGGATGATACTTGGGGGGATCTCATGGATGAAATAGATTATGATCACCCCGGTTATGATGAGGATTCAACGATTGTTGCGGATTTATTTCGCCAGTTGGGGAATCAACAAGCGCCAACTGACGAAACGCCCATGAAGGCGGAACTAGAGACACCAGTCTCCGAAAATCATCTTCATGAACAGCAACCTGCAAAAGAGGAAGAGGAATTTGATTTTTGGGGAGATAAACCAACTCCAACAACGCCCAATAATGCGCCCAATAATGCGTCCAATAATGTTGAAGGTAATCAGGTAAATTATCAACAGATACCTTTACCATCTTTTCGGCAACCACGTCGCCGTCGGCCATGGCCAATTTTAGGCATTTTGGGCGCAAGTGCTTTGGCTGTGATCATTGGTTTAAGTTGGTGGTGGAATCAGCGCCAGTCTGTAGTTCCTAAAATTCCAGTTATTCCTACTCCGACTGTTCCTGAGCCAAAAACAACACCCTTTGATTTAAAAAAATCATCAACAGGTATTGTTACTGCTAAAGCTACAGCAGAATTGAGCCAAGGTAATTTACAGGCTGGGCTAGACGCTGTGGCAGAATTACTCCATCGTGGGGCTTTAGAATCAGCAGATACGGCTTTAGCACTGATTCCTACTAAACAAAGCGAAGATCCGTCTGTGAATTTTTTCCGTGGACGATTGGCTTGGCAATTTGCCCAAACGAGAAATACAAAATACAGTATTGATGATGCCCGTCGTTATTGGGAAATTGCTGTGCGGGATCGCCCTGATTCGGTTCTGTATAACAATGCTTTGGGATTTGCTTACTATGCAGAGGGAAATTTGAATCGGGCTAATGATGCGTGGTTTAAGTCTGTGAATTTAGCACTTAAAGATCAGAATACAACCTTGATTGCAACTCCAGACGCTAATACTATCATGCCTTCAGAGGCTTTAACAGCTTATGCAGGATTAGCTTTGGGTTTATATAAATCTGCAAATAATCAATCTGCTGATAAACAAGGACAATATATTAAAGAAGCAATTAAACTGCGTCAAATGGTAATTCAGAATGAACCTGTTAAGTTTACAGTGGATAAATTAGCGCAAAATTGGCTGTGGACAGATCAGGCGATCGCAGATTGGCGATCGCTTCTTCAGGAACAAGAAAAGAGGTGATTGGTGATTGGTGACTGGTGATTGGTGACATAACTCATTGGAAACAAGTAGAGCTTGATTTACAGCTTTAGACAACGAATCTGGTTAGATATATAAACAACGCTCTGAGAAGTTAGGAATTGAAAAAAATGAAAAAAGTAGAAGCCATTATTCGTCCATTTAAGCTGGATGAGGTCAAAATTGCCTTGGTTAATGCGGGAATTGTGGGAATGACAATTTCGGAAGTCCGTGGTTTTGGACGGCAAAAAGGTCAAACTGAACGCTATCGGGGTTCAGAATATACCGTTGAGTTCTTACAAAAACTGAAGTTGGAAATTGTTGTAGAAGATAACCAAGTCGATATGGTGGTTGATAAAATCATTTCCGCTGCCCGTACTGGTGAAATCGGTGATGGTAAAATCTTCATTTCCCCTGTTGAGCAGGTTGTACGGATTCGGACTGGGGAAAAGAACACCGAAGCTGTGTAAGTTTTGAAGGTGTATAAATTGGGCGTTGTTGAATTTTCTTGTTCAACAGCGCCTTTTATTGCCTTTTATTGTTTGGTTGTGCTATACTGAGAAAGTTATAGATTACGTAACGCATAACATCTACCTTTATTTACAATATGTCTCCGTCAGAAAATTATCCTAAATATCGAGATAAAAAGACGGAACAATTTGTTTTGGGTGAAAGGGTAAAAGAGTTTCAAGCTTTTGCTAAACAAGCATATAAACGGCTTGATATTTTAGAGGCAGCAACTAGCAAAAAGGATCTAATGTTACTAACCAGTAATCATTTTGAGTCCTTAGAAGGTGATAGAAAAGGTCAATACAGTATTCGCATTAATAACCAATGGCGAATTTGTTTTAACTGGCCAGACGATGAACCAAAACCTTTCAATATAGAAATTACAGATTATCACTGAAGGAGAATTATATGGCACGTCCACCCATTCATCCTGGAGAAATTTTAGCTGACGAACTGCATGAATTAGGAATAAGTGCAAGTGAATTAGCTCGTTTGCTTCATGTCCCAAAAAATAGAATTACCGAAATAATTAATGGTAAAAGATCAATTACTGCTGATACCGCTTTACGCTTAGGACAATTTTTTGGGATGAGTGCTGAATTTTGGATGAATTTGCAGAAAAATTATGAACTCAAACTAGCTGAACAAAAAATTGGTCAAGAAATTAAAGCAACTATTTCTCCTTGGATATCCACTGGGAGTATGCAAGTTATAGCGTAAAACTTGGAACATTCCAATTTTGAAACAATAACCGCAGCAACACCAAAAACTCTCTGAAAATCTCTTGTCTTCGCTTCCTTCGTTTCTACCCTATGCCTTCGGCAAGTTACGCGAACGGGAACACCTTTAGTGAACGTGGTTCGTTAAAATTATCCTCAATAGAAAACGAATAACCCAAAAAAATCCTTACTCGACCAACTTCATCAACTGAGGAACTAAATTTTTCAAAGCATTACCCCGATGACTAATTGACTTTTTTAATTCTGGTGACATTTCGGCAAAAGTCAACTGTTTTTCTGGGACATAAAAAATCGGATCATAACCAAAACCACCTTCTCCACGAATTTCATAGAGAATTTCACCTTTACAAATACCCTCAGATTGTAAAACTATTTCTCCTTGAGGATTCGCAACTGCTATTGCACAGATAAACTGAGCTTGACGATTTTTGGTATCTCCTAATTCCCGTAATAATCGCCCAATTCTTTCTGCGTCACTATTACCATAACGGGCAGAATATACACCGGGTGCGCCATTGAGTGTATCTACAGCTAAACCAGAATCATCAGCGATCGCCCATTTTCCTGTAGCTTTGGCAATTTCTGAAGCTTTTAAACAAGCATTTTCTGCAAAAGTTTCTCCAGTTTCATCAACATCTAAATCTGCTGGTTTTAAGGTTAATTCCCAACCAGAATCAGCTAAATAAGCTTGCATTTCCCGCAATTTACCGGGGTTTCCTGTAGCTACTACGAGTGTTTTAGTCATTGGTTATTAGGGAATAGGGAATGGGGAATAGGGAATAGGGAACAGAGTTTTTGACTTTTGACTTTTGACTTGATTCTTCCCAGTCCCCAGTCCCCAGTCCCCAGTCCCCTAATTTGATTCTGCCCAAGTTTTAGCCCAATTTAGGGTTTGATGGACTTGTTCTAAAGTTGGTGCTTCGCAATAAAGGCGTAATACTGGTTCAGTGCCACTAAACCTAATCATTAACCAACTTTGATCAGCAAGACGGAATTTATAACCATCTATTGTATTACAATCAATGACTTTTTTACCTGCTATTTCTGTTAAAGGTTGGGTTTGTAATTGTTGTAATAATTTTCCTCTTACTTCCATACTCGCTAAGGGTAAATCTATCCGATCATAAGCTGAGGAAAAATTAGTTCTTTTCTGCAATTGTTGATAATAATCACCTAAATCTAAACCCGATTCTACTACTGCTTCTAATACATACAATGCTGATAGTAAAGCATCTCTTTCAGGAATATGGCTACCATAACCAATACCACCTGATTCTTCACCACCTAATAATACTTCTGTGGCTAACATTCTATCGGCAATGTATTTATAACCAACGGCGGTTTCAAATACAGGTAAATTCAATAAGTTCGCAACACGGGGAATTAAATCAGAACCGCTAACGGTTTTAACGATTTCCCCTGTAAAATTGCGTCTGGTTTTGAGGTGATCTATTAAGATGGGAATTAAGATTTGCGAACTGAGGAAATTAGCATTTTTATCTACTGCGGCAATGCGATCGCAATCTCCATCAAATACTAAACCTACTGTTAAACCTGAGTTATTATTGTTATTTTCTTCCCCATGATTTTTGATTTCTGTAAATAAAAGGGAAAGATATTTTGGTAAAGGTTCGGGCGCACCTCCTGCAAATAAAGGATCTCGGTTGCTGTTAATTTCTTTAACTTTTTCACCTAATAATCTACCCAAACCACTAGCAGCCGCACCGTGCATGACATCGGCAAATAATGTTAATTTACCTGATGATATTGCTTGACGAATTTTGTCAATATTTACTTTTTTTTCTAATGCTTGACAATAACTAGGCCAGGGATCAAATGTCTCTTCTTTGCCCGGAGTTGTTGCGGTTGGTACTGCTTCTGTTAATAGTGCTTCTATTTCTTTGGTAACTTCTGGAGGCACAGAACCACCAAAAGCACTCTTGACTTTTAAACCTAAATATGCGCCAGGATTATGACTAGCGGTGATGACTAAAGCGCCTAAAGCATTGAGGTCTTTTGCAGCCCAACTAAAAGCGGGAGTGGGTGCGTAGGTTTCGCTAAACAGGACATCAAAACCAACGGATTTGACAGCATCAGCGACAACACGGGCAAAATTTTCTGCCATAAAACGGCGATCGTAACCGACAATGATGGTACGGCTACTGACTGTGGAATAGTAGGTATTATATAATACTTTAGCGGCGACTGGGGCAACTATAGCTAGGCGTTCAAAGGTAAATTCATCACCGATAACACCCCGCCAGCCATCAGTACCAAACTTTATGGGGTTAGTTAAAATGGGCATGGAGATATCCTAAAAATTTCTAACAGAGGATTGTAGCATTTATAGCGGTGATTGGTGATTGGTGATTGGTGATTGGTAATTGGTAATTGGTAAAATATAATTCACCCTGTCACCTGTCACCTGTCAACTGTCAACTGTCAACTGTCAACTGTCACCTGTCAGCGAGGGAAGCAATGGCTAATGGTAAAATACGGTGTTCCTGAATTTGGATTCTGGCGTGTAGGGTTTCTGCTGTATCATCTGGTAATACTGGGACTGCGGCCTGCATGATAATTGGTCCGCTATCCATTTCTAAACGCAGTAAATGTACAGTACAACCAGTTATTTTCACTCCGGTTTCTAATGCTTGTTCTACAGCCCGCACACCTTTGAAACTCGGTAACAAGCTGGGATGAATATTAATAATTTTATCAGGAAAAGCGTCAATTAATTCCTGTGTTACCAAACGCATCCAGCCAGCCATAATCACTAATTCTACATCATGTTGATTAAAAGTTTTGACAATTTCTCTGTCTAAATCTTCGCGCTTTTTATAGTCACGATGATTTAATAATACAGCCTTTACTCCGTGATTTGCTGCCCTTTCTGCGGCTTTTGCTGTGGGATTATTGTAAATTAAAACTTGAATTTGGGCGTTGAGTTTCCCTGCTTGGATAGCTTGGGCAACTACTTCAAAATTGCTACCATTTCCTGAAGCCATTACTCCCAGTTTCAAAACGTTGCTAGGTTGTGAATTTTCCAGAGAAATATCAGGAGAAACTAGACTAGGTGTGCCATCAATGGGGTAATATTGACTCATAAACTCTCATAAAATTATGAATATACTGTGAATGTCTAAGATTATCATGAAACCATCCCGTTTTTCTCCTTCGGAACTACTAGATAATGATACTGCTGCGGCTTGGGTTTTTCTCACTCCAGCACTGATTTTGTTAGGTTTATTTATAATTTGGCCTATTGCCTATTTGTTTTATCTCAGTTTTACTGCTGGTAGTTTTACTTCATCTGGTATTTATTGGGTAGGTTTTAAAAATTATTGGCGGTTGTTGCTAAACTCTGATTTTTGGCAAGTTCTGTTTAATACCGTTTATTTTACTTTTGGTAGTCTTATTCCCAGTTTGGTGATTCCTTTGGGATTAGCGGTATTATTAGATCGTTCTTTAGCTTTGCGGGGACTTTTGCGAAGTGCCTATTTTCTCCCTTCTATTATCTCACTGGTTGCGGCTGGTTTAGGTTTTCGTTGGTTGTTTCAAAATACTGGTCCTGTAAATGGATTTTTAGATTTTTTTGGTGTTGCACCCATATCTTGGTTAGGTGATACTTTTTGGGCAATGCCTGTGATAATTTTATTTAGTATTTGGAAACAAATCGGGTTTAATATGGTGGTTTTTTTGGCTGGGTTGCAAGCTATTCCTCCCAGTCTTTATGAAGCAGCAGAATTAGATGGTGCAAATGGTTGGCAGAAATTTTGGCATATTACTTTACCAGGATTAAGACCTACTTTAATCTTTGCGACTGTCACCACGGGAATTTTTACATTACGAAGTTTTGAACCTGTTTATGTGATTACAGGAGGCGGTCCTTTAAATTCTACTAATTTGTTAGTTTATTACACTTATCAAGAAGCTTTTGGTCAATTTGATTTTGGTTACGCCGCCGCAGTTGCTACTGTGTTATTAGTGGTGACTTTGGTGTTAGTTTATTTGCAGTTACAAACCTGGGGAGATAATTGATAATTGATAATTGACAATTGACAATTGATAATTGATGATTCATAATTCATGATTATCAATTACTACCCAATCACCAATCACCAATCACCAATCACCAGTCACCAATCACCAATCACCAATCACCAATCACCAATCACCAGTCACCAATCACCAATCACCTTTAAAACTCTTTTTTCAAGAAGATCAAAATGGCGATCGCCAACAACATGAAACTGTAAAGTAAGCCATAACCAGCATTACTTAATAGTGTCATAGTATCCGGTATTGCTTGCAGTCCATAAACGGCATCATTTTTTAAATCTAAGCGAGATAAATCTGGGAGTATGAGATATAAACCTTGGGTAATTCTTTCTACCGCAGGGTTTTCACTGAGGCGACCTAATGCGACTAAATCTTTGGTAATATTGCCCATTAAATAGACGGCAAATGTTAAAGCTGTGGCTATTAAGGAACTGGTAAAAACTCCTAATGTGACAGCTACAGCCGTAATTAAAGTTAATTGTAAAAATAAGAAAAGTATGGCTAAAAGAATGCTGGGTAGGGGATAGGACATTTTACCAAGTTGCAAAAATACCAAATAAATAAATGTCATAGATGCTAGAAGTACACCCAACACACCTGATAAACCTAAGTATTTACTGGTGATAAATTCACTGCGGCTGATAGGTTTAGCAATTAACATGAAAATAGTCCGTTTTTCAATTTCTTTGTTGACAAGTCCTGTGCCAATAAAGACTGCAACAATTAAACCAATGATATTCATTACTGCTAAACCCACATCTAAAAAGATTTTGTCTTGGGTTGTAGCTGCAAATTCAAAAATTGCCCGGTTAGCAACAGCAAGGATAATTGCATAAAAACCGATAATGTAGAGGATGCGATCGCGTATCACTTCCTGAAATACGTTTTTTGCCATTACAAATGTTCTGACTGCGTTCATATTTTTTGGTAATTGGTAATTGGTAAGTGATAACTAAATCTACTGTTGTGGTGGTGGTGAACCAAGGAAAAATCTGCTGTTGCGTTCGCATTTAATTGCTGCTACCGCATTTTTATTTTCTAGACTTTTAACAGTTGATACTGGCTGAATTTGACAAGATTTTTGCAGATAAAATCCCCTACCATTAGCAGTTGGTCCTTGCCAAATACTCAGAATATCTAATCTATAACCAGATTTGATATTGACTACACGCGGTTCTATTTTCCATAGTCCTTTTTCTTCGTATTCGCCGAGGTTTTGGTTAATCATTCTTTTACCCAAATTGCCTACTTGTTGGTTAGCTTCTAGTAACCATCTTTCTACTTCTGACCAAGTTCTTCTGGATATTTGTTCTTCTATTAGCGGTTGAATTTTATTTAAAATCATATTACCGTTTTCTGGTCTTTTTGATTTTGGTTCTAGTTTAATTACAAAGGCGCTGCGTTGAAAATTATCTGCGGATAAACTGGGATATTCTTTTAACCATTTATCTATAACAAAGTAAAACTGAATCCAGCAACTTATCAACATCGACCAAGCAAGTAAAATAATGATTTTTTGGCGTGCTTCTAACTTGGGAAGGGTAGCTTTTGTTGATGTACCTGTTCCTGAGAAAAATTCTGGGATGGCGGTAATTATAGCTGCAATTGTCGGCCAAAGAACTATAGTTCTAGGTGTAACTACATTTTCCTGATGTCCAAAAGCAAATATACTGACTAAAAACCCAGTGATTAATGCACCTACTGGCATAAAAGTTCCTGGAACTCTTGCAGGACCATCGGTGGTATACCAAGCTGTACCTGCAATTAAAAATCCCCAACCTGTTAAGGCAATTATATCTTTGATTAGTCCTGTGGCAAAATATGAATTTACCCACGCGAAAAGGCTTAAGTAGATAAATGTCTGCCAAGAAAAAGCTTTGGGAGGCATGACAAGTTTTTGAATGCCCAAAAATAAATCTTGAACAAATTTAAATAGCTGTATTACTTCTTTAAACAATGATGAATTCATATTTGCACCTATTTTTAGCTATTTTTACCTGGCTGATGTTTTCACTTAGTTTCTCAATTTCTCAATTTAATTCCTAATCACAAAACCACGAATGACTAAAATTAATGAAATAGCGGTATAACTCAAGGAATTGGCGATTAAAGTAGTAGTAATTAAGCTGGTATTTTGTAATTTAATTCTTTCGCTAATAAGGATTTTTTGGCGCTGAGTGGTGTCTGTGCTTTCTTGTTTTTTACCCCCTTCATCTAAGGTAATAATCAACAGTTTTAACAATGCAAACTTGACTAAAAATGTACCAAAGAAAACCAGAAAGCCAATGAGAATTAGAGAATTCTGTATGCTGGCGCTTTTAAAGGTATTAAAAAATATATAACTAATCAATTCTGACTTGATACCTACAGCTAATATTGGTTCGACCATAAAAAATACATTCCAGCCAATGACACTGGAAAAAACGTTCATAGCTATGGCGTAAAAAATGCTGGTTTTTTTGTCAAATTTGAGTGATCTATTGAGAACGTACCCTTCTAGGGGAATGGCAATTAGTAAAAATAAAGTTTCAAACAAAATTGCCCCAAGGGGTAAAATTCTCGGTAATGTTAATTCGTCTGACATAAAGCTTCTATAAATGATAAAGTTTGAGATTTTTCAGGACGCAGGAGATAGGAGGCAGAAGGCAGGAGGAAACCACGTTTAAAAACGTAGGATTGAGTATAACATTGAATGAATCAATTTCTTGATATACCATGAAAGTATAACTGAGATTATACGGATGATGGGGGAAATTATCTCATTTTTCTGAGCATTTTTTCTCTAATTGTGCCAGGGAGTGGAAGTCGTGGCTACACAGACAAAATTTATCTACGTGGGTTTTAGGTTTTGACTACTGACTGCTGACTGTTGGTGAATTAGTTGGTAATACGTCCTGAGGTTCGGTAAGATCAGAAACAGCCACGTTACAGCTTTTCTAAAGTTTTCCAAAAATGACAAGAAATGGCATCGGTATTCGCACAGCACAAGCGCGTTCTGAACGCCTCACGGGTCAAATTCATGTTTATGATGGTGCGGGTAAAGGTAAGTCCCAAGCAGCTTTAGGGGTGGTTCTGCGCTCTATTGGGCTAGGTATCAATGCTGAGAGTAATTTTGATCGTGTGTTACTGTTGCGGTTTTTAAAGGGTCCAGAACGTGATTATGATGAGGATGGAGCGATCGCCGCTTTGCAGCGTGGTTTTCCCCATTTAATTGATCAGGTTCGCACTGGTAGAGCGGAATATTTCGGCCATGATGAAATTACCCCTTTTGATCGCGCAGAAGCAGCACGGGGTTGGGATGTAGCTAAAGGTGCGATCGCCTCTGGTTTATATTCTGTTGTGGTTTTAGATGAAATTAACCCTGTTTTAGATTTGGGTTTGCTTCCTGTGGATGAGGTGGTAAACACTTTAAAATCTAAACCCCAGGAATTAGAAATTATTACCACAGGTCGGGCAGCACCGCAACAATTACTGGATATTGCCGATCTGCACTCGGAAATGAAACCCCAACACCACCCCACAGCCAAAGAATTATTGATTGAAGGTATAGAAATTTATACTGGCGCTGGCAAAGGTAAATCTACTAGTGCTTTAGGCAAGGCTTTACAGGCAATAGGTAGGGGGATTAATCATCCTGGTTCTACCCGTGTATTAATTATGCAGTGGCTGAAGGGTGGTAGTGGATATACTGAAGATGCAGCGATCGCCGCTTTGCAGCAGTCTTATCCTGAAGTAGTGGATCATTTACGCTGTGGAAGGGATGCGATCGTGTGGCGTAATTCTCGGCAAGAATTAGATTATGTAGAAGCGGAAAGAGGTTGGGAAATTGCCAAAACAGCGATCGCTTCTGGTGTGTATAAAACTATCATCCTCGATGAACTTAATCCCACCGTTGATTTAGAATTACTCCCTGTTGAACCAATTGTACAGGCTTTGCTGCGTAAACCAAAAGACACAGAGGTAATTATTACTGGGCGTTGTCAAAATCAACCTGCATACTTTGATTTAGCAAGTATTCATTCTGAGGTTTATTGTCATAAACATTACGCTAATCAAGGTGTGGAATTGAAGCGGGGGGTTGATTTTTAAGAAGTTTTATTCATGTAGGGATAATTCATGAATTACCCCTACATAAAATTATATTTTTGTGTATTTTTCCTCCTCCTTAGCGCCTCTGCGCCTCTGCGTGAGAAAAAACATCCCTTTCCTGATATCCTAAAACCGAGAAAAATAACAATACAGGAAAATGGGAACAACAACCTTTCCCCAACCCAACCCCCAAGCAAAAATGCGCCTATTTTGCTTACCCTACGCAGGAGGTAGCGCCATGATATTTCGTACCTGGCCTAGTCATTTACCCCCAACTATTGAAGTCTGTCCTATAGAAATTCCTGGTAGGGGAAAACAAATGAAATTTCCTCCCTACACAAAAATGCAGCCTTTAGTTGAAGAAATAGCGAAAAATCTCATCCCATTTTTAGATAAACCCTTTGCTATTTTTGGACATAGTATGGGTGGACTCGTTGGTTTTGAATTAGCTCGTTTACTGCGCTCAGATTATAATTTAACACCATTACATTTATTTGTTTCTGCTCGCAATGCTCCCCAAGTTACACCCACAAAAAGAAAAATTTACAATTTACCAGATGATGAATTTTGGCAAGCAATTTGCAATTTTAATGGTACTCCTGATGGTGTCATAGGAAATGAAGAACTGATCCAACTTTTTCTGCCTATTCTCCGGGCTGATTTTACAGTTTTAGAAACTTATGTTTACACCCATCAACCACCTTTTGATTTTCCCATTAGTGTTTTTGGTGGACTGCAAGATCCCGCATTTACTGATTATGAATTAGAAGCATGGCAAGAACAGACGACAGCAGCTTTTTCTTTACATAAGTTTTCTGGTGATCACTTTTTTATTCGTGAACATGAAAAAGTTTTACTACAATATATATCTCAATATATCTCATAAGTTAGAATGAATATATTTTTTTTACTTTATAACTCTACCTAAGAGGGATTTTTATTTTTTGTTTTTTTGATAGAAATTTCACTGCTGCATAGCCTTCAATAATGGACAATTACCTCTTCCTTAAAGGAAGAGGCTTAAAAAAGCGGCATTTTTGGCTTTTTCCCTGGAAAAGAGAGGTTTTAAAGCTGGAATTAAACAATTAATTATCAATTATCAATTGTCAATTGTCCATTGATAACTGAGGGTAATGTTGAGATATTTACAACTAACATAAGGTGCATTTTTTATAGCCATACTTGTAACAAAGTGTGAAACAATGTAGCAGGTACGGCTATTGCGATTTCTATAGCTATAAAACCGAACCTACTAAATTTAAATCTTGGTGTTATTGTTGAATTAGGAAGCAAAAGATAAAGCTTCACGCAATAAAAAATTTAAAAAATATACGAGTATTGTTTGCCATATGTGAAGCTGAAAATTAAGCCTCCGCAAGCCAAATACAGCATTGTATAGGAGATAGTTATGGCATTAGTTCGTTGGGACCCTATCCGCGATCTTGAACGCTTAGAACCTTTCCGCGAACTTGAACGTTGGGACCCTTTCCGCGAAATTGATACTTTACAAAGGCGGATGAATCGTTTGTTTGAAAGAATGATACCAGGTGATGGAGGTGAAAGGGGAGGGTTAACTTTTATCCCTGCTGCTGAACTCGAAGAAACTGATGATGCCTATAAATTGAAATTAGAACTACCTGGTTTAGAAGCCAAAGATGTGAATGTTGAAGTAACTCCTGAAGCTGTTTCTATTACTGGTGAAAGGAAATCTGAAACAACAACTGAAAGAGAAGGTTACACTCGTTCCGAATTTCGTTATGGTAAATTCCAACGAGTAATTCCATTGCCTTCTACTGTGCAACATGAACAAGTTCAGGCTGAATATAAAGATGGTATTTTGCGGTTGAACTTGCCGAAAACAGAACCAGAAAAACAAAAAGCTTTCAAAGTTAATCTCGGTTAATTTTTAAGCTATTAGCTATCAGCCGTCAGACTATTTCTAGCCTGAGAAAGGGACTTCCAAATAAAAAAATATTCAATTAATTCTTGTGGGATAGGCCGGACAGCCTGCCCTTACACTCGGACGGGCTAGAAGCCCATCCCACAAGATTGGATAATTTATTTCTTGGAAGTCCCTAAATGAAATGTTGAAACTTTCTATTAAAAGCTGACTGCTGATAGCTGATTGCTGACTTCAAAACTTCTACTCAAGTCCAGGGGGAAGATATGGCAAAGGTAGTAGGAATTGATTTAGGAACTACTAATTCTTGTGTTGCTGTGATGGAAGGTGGGCAACCTTTAGTAATAGCTAATTCTGAAGGTCAACGCATCACTCCTTCTGTGGTAGCTTACACTAAAACTGGTGAACGTTTGGTAGGTCAAATTGCTAGACGACAAGCGGTAATGAACCCAGAAAATACTTTTTATTCTGTGAAAAGGTTCATTGGTCGCAAACATGAAGAAATTACCCATGAAGCAACGGAAGTTTCCTATAGGACACTGCGTGATAGTAATGGTAATGTAAAACTCAGTTGTCCCGCAGTTAATAAACAATTTGCACCAGAAGAAATTTCTGCCCAAGTTCTGAGAAAGTTAGTTGATGATGCTAGTAAATATTTAGGAGAAAAAGTTACTCAAGCAGTAATTACTGTTCCTGCTTATTTTAATGATTCCCAACGCCAAGCTACTAAAGATGCAGGTAAAATTGCTGGTTTAGAAGTTCTCCGCATTATCAATGAACCAACAGCAGCAGCATTGGCTTATGGTTTGGATAAAAAACAAAATGAAACTATTTTAGTATTTGACCTTGGTGGCGGTACTTTTGATGTTTCTATTTTGGAAGTTGGGGATGGTGTGTTTGAAGTTAAATCTACCAGTGGGGATACTCATTTAGGTGGTGATGACTTTGATAAAAAGATTGTTGATTGGTTAGCACATGAATTTCAAACTAATGAAGGTATTGATTTAAGGAAAGATAAACAGGCATTACAAAGATTAACGGAAGCAGCAGAAAAGGCAAAAATTGAACTTTCTAGCGCCACTCAAACTAATATCAATTTGCCCTTTATTACGGCTACCCAAGCAGGTCCTAAACATTTGGATATGACATTAACAAGGGCTAAGTTTGAGGAGATGACGGCGGATCTTTTAGATCGTTGTCGTAAACCAGTACAACAAGCATTGCAAGACGCAAAACTGACAAATGCCCAACTTGATGAAATTGTTTTAGTTGGTGGTTCTACTCGTATTCCCGCTGTGCAAGAATTAGTGAGAAGAATAACAGGAAAAGACCCCTGTCAAGGTGTGAATCCTGATGAAGTTGTAGCGGTAGGTGCTGCTATTCAAGCGGGTGTTTTATCAGGTGAAGTTAAAGATATTTTACTGCTTGATGTCACTCCTTTATCTTTAGGCGTGGAAACTCTGGGCGGTGTGATGACTAAAATCATTGGCCGTAATACAACTATTCCTGTGAAGAAATCAGAAATTTTCTCTACTGCGGCTGATGGTCAAAGTAATGTGGAAATTCACGTTTTACAAGGTGAAAGAGAGTTAGCAAAAGATAATAAAAGTTTGGGTACTTTCCGTTTAGATGGTATTCCTCCAGCACCCAGAGGTGTACCACAAATTGAAGTTACCTTTGATATTGATGCTAATGGTATTCTTTCCGTGACTGCTAAGGATAAAGCCACTAATAAACAGCAGTCAATTTCTATTACTGGTGCTTCTACTCTTGATAAACGAGATGTAGAAAAAATGGTGCGGGATGCGGAAGCTCATGCACAGGAAGATAGAAAAAGACGTGAACAAATTGATACTAAGAATTTAGCTGATTCTTTAGTTTATCAAGCTGAAAAAGAACTCAGAGACTTGGGTGATAAAGTCAGTGCTGGTGATAGAAGTCGAGTTGATGAGTTAGTCAAAGATTTGCGGGAAGCTATAAATCAAGATAATTTTGATCGGATCAAGTCTCTTAGCAGTGAATTACAGCAAACTTTGATGCAAATTGGTAGTGCGGTTTATGCCCAAGCGGGAAGACCAGATGTAAGTCCTGATGGAAGCAGTCGAGAAGCACAAGGTGGTCGGGGTGAAGATGTGATTGATGCTGATTTTGTGGAGTCCCAATCATAGGATATCAAGGAGTCAGGAGTCAGAAGATCAAGGAGATCCCCGACCACAAGTCAGGGATCTATTTCTCAAACAAAATAAATAGGGTTTGCTGAAAAAGTCTTGTCGTGAAGACAGGGAACAGTTTGAAGAGTTCGATGAGAGCGATTTTTCCTTTGTGTAGAAATTAAATGCAAGGTTTTTGAGATCCCACCTCGTAAAGTCTTGCACTTTTTTAACTTCCAGCAGGCTAAGACCCTTTACTTGTAATATTTTCACATTTATTCAGCAAGCCCTAAATAATGAATCATAAATTACAACAGATGAACAAATTCATTAGGTGATTTCATCCATGAGGAGGATGGTTTGACTATCAAATTTATGCAAAGTTATCCAGATGATCAGTAGATAGAGATGAACAAATAGAAAGATTTAAATTAAATATCAAATGTCATCTTCAGGAAAGGGGAGATTAGCGGCAAAATCTCAGAAGTTGAGATGGCTTTGCTGTTTATTCTTAACTATACAAATGTTTATCCTATTTGACTTTATTTTAAGGATTTGAATAAAACTTGCAGTAAAACACACACTGAAATTGTTTTGTTTGCTTGAATAGCTATATTAAGAGTACAGAACTGGGCAATTCTTAAATTATGGCTACCAAGATCATTGATGTGAGAGAATATACTGTTAGAGCGCATAAAAGACAGATTCACACTCGTGTTTTTCATTTTGTTTGTAAAGAATGTAATCAAGCGACAAAACGGGAAACCTTTGGACCTAGACCTTTATATTGTGAAAGTTGCCGTCCTCCTCAACCTCCGAAAAAATCTGCTCATGATCCTAGAAAACTGAAGCCTCATGCGATGAATTACAAAAGTGACATTGAATTAGAATAATTGAAGTAATATGAACACCCAAGAACAATTACAACCTCCTTCAGAGGTATTTATTAGACCATTGTTGGAATTACGAGACTATTATGCTGGTCTGGCACAAGAGTACCAACGGCTATTTATTGAAGCGCGATCGCAATTGGATCATGTGGAAGCTTTGTTGTCTCCTTGGTCCTGTCCTGATGAACATGAGGTTTCAGAATTAGCAACTGGTGATCCACAAGGTTCCCGTTTGTTTTTGGCATCAGATCATCAGTCTGATTTAGACTTGTTGGAGTCTGTAGAGTCAGAACCTTCTCACTCTCAAGAATGGAAAACAAATGGTTCAAGTGCTGCGTCTACAAAAGCAGCAGTTTCTCATGCGAGAAATACCTCTTTGGATAGTTATGAACATTTTACGAAGGGGGCGGAAATTCCCATGCTTCCTGAATATCAATCTCTGACTCGGATGGAAGCTTTGAGAATTTTATTGCATGAATATGCTGGTACTGTATGCCATATAGATTTTATTGTGCGATCGCTCTATGGTGAGTTAGAATCTACTATCTTTAAAATCGTCAAAGGTAGGGTTCAATCTTCTCTGACTCAAGGTAGAGAAAGGGGTTATTGGTCGGCTATTCCTAACGAACCTGGTTGTTATACTCTGGCTTTAAGTTTGTTAGATCCCAATCATCATAATGGCTCATCTACTCGTAGTAAAAGTAGAAGAAAAAAGCCTGTGGCTGTAACACACTCCAATGATATTCCCATGCTCAAAAAATATGAGGGTCAATTTTTAATTGATGCTTTGACATCTTTTTTAGGTGAACATAGAGGGCGGGTTTTTGGTGTGAATGAAGTCATTAATGGTATCTATGGAGAACTTGATGATCGGGACATGAGAGAGGTAAAAAATAAGGTTCTCAATGAATTATCTAGAGGTCATCGCACAGGTAGATTTTCTAGAGTTCCTAACCAAATTGGTTTCTATACCTGGGATGCAAGGATGATATCCAGAAGGATGTAGGGCATTGGGCATTGGGCATTGGGCATTGGGGTTATTCATCTTCCCCTGCCTCCTGCCTCCTGCCTCCTGCCTTCTGTCCCCAGTCAGCTATCTCATATCGTAACCAAACAAATTGGGGTCAACTTCTCCTAACTTTAAATCTGCTAAACCGTATTCTGCCCAGCGTCTTTCTACCATTGCGGCAACATCAGGATCAGATTCTAAAGGTGCGCCCCATTCATGTTCTGTTTCTGGGGGAATTTTGGTGGTTGCATCTATGCCCATTCTCCCCCCTAAACCAAGTTTTTCACTCGCAAAATCTAAGGTGTCAAAGGGGGTATTTGGTAATATAAATACATCCCTGGTTGGGTCAACTTTAGAACTAATTGCCCAGACAACTTGACGCGGATCACGAATGTTGATATCTTTATCCACAACTATCACAAATTTAGTATATGTGAATTGGGGTAAGGCACTCCAAAAAGCTAAAGCTGCTCGTCTTGCTTGTCCAGGGTATGCTTTATCAATAGAAATAATTGCTGCTTTGTAACTTAATGCTTCCATTGGCAGGAAGAAGTCAACTATTTCTGATACTTGTTGCCGTAAAATTGGGGTATAGATGCGGTTAAGGGCGATCGCCATCATTGCTTCTTCTTTGGGTGGACGACCGCTAAAGGTGGTAAGATAAATCGGGTCTTTGCGGTGAGTCATACACTGAAACCGCACTAAAGGCGAATCTTCCACACCGCCATAATATCCCATGTGATCGCCAAAGGGACCGTCGGGTAAAACTTCCCCTGGGGTGATAGTTCCTTCTAAAACAAATTCTGAATCTGCGGGTACTTCTAAATCTACTGTTTTACACTTGGCTAATTGTACCCCAGAACCGCCATAAAGTCCCGCAAATAACCATTCTGATAAATCTACGGGAATGGGTGTGGCTGCTGCCATAATGATTAAAGGATCGACTCCAAGGGCGATCGCCACTTCTAATTTTTTACCACGTTCCGCCGCTTTGCGTAAATGTCTCGCCCCCCCCCGCACCGATAACCAGTGTACGGTCATAGTATTACTAGATTGCAGTTGCAGACGATACACACCTACATTTGGCGTACCTGTTTCACAATCCTTGGTAATTACCAATCCCAGTGTAATTATCTTTCCGGCATCTCCCGGATAAGGACGTATTAAAGGTAACTTAGTTAAATCTAAATCATCACCTTCCACAACCACCTGTTGACAAGCGGGGAAAAAATCCCTTCCCGGTTTCGCTTTGACAACATCAAACAGCACTTTACCAAAATCTATCGCTTGAGAAATCTTTTTCGGGGGTTTGGGTTGCTGAAGCATACTTAACTTCCTCCCCAAAGTTTCCAACTCCTCTGGTTTTTCCATATTCATAGCCCAGCATATCCTTTCCACCGTCCCCATCAAATTCACTGCAACGGGGAAAGATGCACCTTTGACATTTTCAAAGATTAAACCTGGACCACCTTTTTGCAGCATTCGGTTGGAAATTTCCGCAATTTCTAGTTCAGAGTCTACTAAAGCCGAAATTCGCTTTAATTGTCCTCTTTCTTCCAGAATTTTAATAAATCCCCGTAAATCTCGCGCCATATCCCTCAGAGTTAAGAAGTGTAAAGTCTTCTTGATCTTAACTTGATATTTGGGTAGTTTGTTTGTACTGAATAAATTAGGATTGGCAAAATTAAACGCAGATACTTTAATTAGGTGTCAGTCTAAAAGTTCGATTAGTTCATCTTTTGTTAAATCTGCATCTCGCATTATTTTTAATAATAGACCTTTACCAATGGTTTTACCACTATGACGAGGAATAGAAACAACTCGATCATCTTGATGTTTCATTCTGACATGACTACCTTTTTGTCTCACTATATAAAAACCTATTTTTTGTAATGCGGTAATTAATTCTTCTCCTGTAATTGCTGGTAATTTAGTGATGATAAAACTACTTTGCTTACTCCTATAAATTCTGTTATTGACTCTTCTCCTAATTCCTCTAAACACATTTTAATTACTTCTTTAATATTAGTGATCAATTCATCAATGGTTTCTCCTTGACTATAACAGGCTTTCAGTTGAGGCACTTCACCAATATACATACCATCTTCATCTCTTTCAATTACTACATAAAATTCTTTATTTTTCATGGTTTTGTTTGTCACTGCTATAGTTTTCTGGCAGGTTCATTATGTCGGATTTTTATTATAACACAAACGAAAGATACCCGACTTCCTAATTGAATATTTGGTAAAGAATGTTAATTTATCAAAGAAGTCGGGTATCTAAATGCAGTTTTAGTTAGCATCATTACATTTGAGATATTTAGTAAAACATTTCTCACTTTGCTGATAAGCAAAAATTAAGAAATATAAAGATTTTTACCCTTACATTGATATTTTTATAGTATTTATGTACATTTCATGGTATGCTAAAATAAGAGATATTTTTTTTCAAATGGCGAAAAATATGGAAAATTTACTTCCTCAAAACATTTTGCAATTAAGTATTGCTGAAAGAATCCAATTAGTACAAGATATTTGGGATAGTATCACCATAGAGTCTAATGATCTAACTATTAGTGATACTCAAAAACAAGAATTAGAAAGACGTTTAGAACTCTATTATCAAAATACTCATCAAGTATCAACATGGGAGGAAGTTAAAAAAAGATTTAATCGTTAGTAATTCATTGTTTATTGAAATATGACTTATAAAATTTTGATTACACCAGAAGCAGAACTTGATTTAGAGGATGCTTTCAATTGGTATGAACAGCAAATATCTGGATTAGGTTCTGAATTTATTCGTGTGGTTGATGCTAGTTTTTCTGCAATTCAAAGAAATCCTTTTGCTTATCCAATTATTCATCAAGAAGTGAGGAGAAAGTTAATTCGTAAGTTTCCTTATGGATTACTTTATGTGATTATAGATGACAATATTTCGATTATTGGTTGTTTTCATGTGAAGCGTGATCCGCAGCAGTGGGAAAGACGTTTATAGGATTTTATATTATTCATAGTGACAGATCCCCGACTTCTTAATTTCATCTTGGGTAAATAATCATCATTTATCAAAGAAATCGGGGATCTTGTTTTTAAATTAAGAAATATAAAGATTTTTACCCTGACCTTGACATTTTTATAGTATTTATGTACTATATATGATATAGAAACAATCAAAACATCTCTAATTAGATTCTTTACAACATATTATAACATCACCCCAATCAGGTATAAATTGATTGATCCTGGACAATATTCCTTGTAAAATTACCATCGGCAAAATTATGACAAGTCAAAAAACCAAGTTTGCTGTTTATAATCTCGCGGGTAAGGAAAAAGCTTTTTATTTAACTGAAAAGGTAAAACTGGAAATTAAGCCAGATGCAATTCCTAAAAAAATGATTGCTCATAGTATCATGATTGTTGATCGTTCCGGTTCAATGTATTATGATATTGAGGCTTTAAAAGAAACATTAATCAAACTTTTGACACTGGATGAATACAGCAACTCAGAATTAGTGGTAACGCTAATTTCCTACTCTTCTAAAGGTGACTTAACCTGTCATTTTCAGCGTGTACCGATTCAGGAGGTAATGCAGCCAGATTCAGATTACATTGCTGATATCAAAGCTATTCGTGCTACTTATTTAACTTGTATTTCTCAATCTTTGAAATTAGCTAATGAATTGATTCATCCTGATGAATTAACTGCAATTACTTTACACAGTGACGGCTATGCTAATGATAGCAGTTTTAATTCTGAATCTAAGGCAATAGAGGGAATTTGTAATGATTTGAAAAACAAGGAAGTTTTTGTTAACACCATTGCTTATTCTTGCTCTTCTGATTTTAAATTCCTCGCTAAAATCGCTAATTCTGTTTCTGGTGTTTGTATCCAAGCTGGGAATATTAAGGAAGTTTATGATGCTCTTTATAACACTGTAAATGTGTTAAAAGAAGCGACGGGAATAGTCATAGAAGAAACCTTAGCTAGTGACTACAGTTATCAAGTTTTCTTTTCTCCCACTGCTGAAAAAATTAATGGTACAAACCAAACATTAAAAGTTTTTGGTTTAAAACCAGAAGACGAAGCTTACATCTATAAATATAAGCAAATTACCAAAGCAGCTTATGAACAATTAACAGATGTTCTGGTGGCACAAAATGATCCATCTGTTTATATTTTTGCCAAAGCAAATTTAGCTGATGGAAATTTGAATACTGCGAAATACGCGCTTGCGAGTACCTTCAATGCAACCTTAACCGCAAGACACGCAAAAGCTTTAACTAATGAAGACATTGCTGATTTTACCAAAGATTTAGAAATTGCCATTTTTTATCCTCATGTTTTAGCTGAACATGAAATTTTAGATTATGTCAAAGTTAATGATAAAATTTCCGTTTTGGCATTGATTGATATTTTATCAAAACATCATCAACATATCATTATTAACCTCAAACATCTGAAAGAAACTTATCAAAGAAAGGGTATTAAGCGGGTTAATGGTACAAGGGGAGAAAATGGAGAATTAATCAAACCTTGGTTAGAAATAGAATATATTGAACCAGGTGATTATGTGCAGATGGGAACTTTTGATATTAACCGCAATACCGCAACTATTAATATGATGCTTACGCAAAAAGTGAAGCTGGTAAAAACGGAAGATAAAACCCCCATTACTGAAGTTGCGGGTGTGTTATTAAATGATTTAACGACTTTTAATAATTATACCATTGTCAGTGATGGAGAAATTAATGTTAAGACTTTAAAAGTGAAAATTAGCAGTAAAAAAGCATTTGATGAATTGCAAGCGGTAGGGGTTATTGATAGGGAGGAATTTGATTTTCAAAAAGAATATACTTTGCAATTAGCAGATTTACCTTTAGTCAGTTTTGAAGGTAATTATAGCAGTGTGGAAGGTTTATTTACTCAACTGGCAGAAATTAAAACTTTAATGAGTATTTTATCTGCTCATTTACGGGAAGAGTCAGATGTATTTATTCCTGCACAAATTGAAGAATTGAAAAAACATTATCTTTCTAAAAGTCTGTATCTGAATTTTCCCACCACTAACGAATATACAGATTTGAAAGCAGCTTTATCTGATGGTAGTGTAGATTCAAGGGTGAGTTATAAGATTGATATTGGCAGTTTAGAAATTGTGAATTTTAATAAATTGTCTTCTGCTAATCAATTTCTTGATAAAAGATATGAAGTTTATGATTCAGAAACTGGGGAAATTTTCAAGAAACCAACTTTTGAATTAGCTTTTCAGGAAAATATTGCTTTTCGTAGTAAAGCTGTTGCTTCTAGGAATAAATTTAC
Source organism: Sphaerospermopsis sp. FACHB-1094 (assembly GCF_014696195.1). Classification (NCBI taxonomy): domain Bacteria; kingdom Bacillati; phylum Cyanobacteriota; class Cyanophyceae; order Nostocales; family Aphanizomenonaceae; genus Sphaerospermopsis; species Sphaerospermopsis sp. FACHB-1094. Next base: position 56,111 of record NZ_JACJPT010000024.1, read on the forward strand.
AAAAGCAGATGATTTAATGAAAGCTGTTTTTGATGATTTTCTGGGAATAGAAACAACGGGTAAATTTGCAGAAATTTTAAACTTGGTTGGTGCTGGAATTTTGGCTTTATTACTACAAGCAAAACACGCAGGTACACCTGTGGATAAACAGGAAATTATCGATGCGATGACAACAGCAAAACAGAAGTTAGAGAGTTACACAGAAAAAGTTTATCGAGAGAAAATTTCACCTTTAGTATTTTATATTGGTGCGACGGGTTTGTTACCTGATGACATGAACACTCAAGCGATGACTGCGGATGAAATTAGTAGTAAATATCCTGATTTGCAGTTTTCTAAATCTGAGCAAGAAGGGACATTTTTCGTAGTTGGTGATACTGTAATTAGTGTGTATGCAGAAAATGAATATTACAGTAAAAAACCTGTGAGTGTGAGTTAGGTAATTTCGGTAGCAATGCGATTTTCTGGGATGACTCCAACGGGAGAGCGATCGCTAATTAGGGGTTGTTGAATAAATCTGAAAAAAATCAAGGGATTGATGATGCGTAACCATACTTCTGGACCCTCACAGATAACTTGATCAATTGATTCCAGGAATTTAGTAATTTACTATTATAGATGTCTGATTTTTATAATTTTAGTAGTTGGAGCTTGAGAAGGATGATATTAACGAAACGGAAGAGTAGAAGCATTGCTGCTATTTTAGCCTTTTCTGGCACACTAACAATTTCAGGTTTACATAAATTTTACTTGGGACAGCCATTATGGGGAATTTTGTATGTATTGTTATCTTGGACACCAATTCCCAAAGTAGCTAGTGCTATAGAAGGGGTTTGGTATTTAGCGCAAGATGAAGAAGCTTTTGACCGAAACTTTAATTTTGGGAAGTCGGCAGTTAAAGTTTCACCACAGGTCAGTAATCAAGTAGAATCGGTAGCTAATGCCTTACGTGAGTTAGATGCTTTGCGCCAAGATGGCTTAATTTCTGAGTATGAATTTGAGCAAAAGCGCCGTCAGATGTTAGACCAGATTTCTTGATGTAATTAATATTTGTCTATAAATTCGGCGAAGTTTTACAATACCATGATAAACTGGCTACCTTTAAATCTCAAATTACAAAAACTCCGAGCTAAACTGCTCAATGATCCCTATTATCGTCTACAATCTGGGGCAGAAATTCAGATGGCCGTACAACTGGGGATGCGTATTGATGCTAATCAAGCGACTGTAGATGATTGGTTACGTTTGCCAGGGTTATCTATTCATCAAGGGCGATCGCTCGTAGAACTATCACGTTCAGGTGTTAAATTTTATTGTATTGAAGATATAGCAGCGGCTTTGAGTGTTCCTGTACAAAGGCTAGAACCACTGAAACCACTGTTAAATTTTAGCTACTATGATGATGGATCTCTCGCTAATACTACGCAAGTAAATCCCAATACCGCAACGGTAGAGAGTCTGGCGAAAATTCCATTGATAGATTTGTCTCTAGCTGAAGCGGTAGTGCAAAATCGCCTCACTGCTGGTTATTACCGTAACTTGGTTGATTTTCAGCAACGGTTAGGACTGTCAGGTGAGGCGATCGCTCAATTAATGTATTATCTGCGGTTTTAGGTAGGAGGTATGAGGCAGGAGGCAGGAGGCAGAAGGCAGGAGTTTTTTATTTTGGATTTTGGATTTTGGATTTTGGATTGTTTTTGTGATCTCCAATCTAAAATCTAAAATCTAAAATCTAAAATTTTC